>CAZDLX010000001.1:0-13909 GCA_964506005.1 uncultured Anaerolineae bacterium
GACGTCAGCGGCGTGCGAAGCTCGTGCGCTGCCGTTGAGAGAAAAGCGTCTTTCATGCGCTCCAGCTCTTTGAACTGGCTGATGTCGCGCACGGCGACCACGTAACCCTGGATTCCGGTCTCGCCGAGATTGAGCGGCGCCGCCGTCACGTCGGCGTCGTAGGGCCTGCCGTCAGCCGTTCGCAAACGCAGCTCGCCCCGCCAGATCTGCTGGTTGCGCGCGATCTCGATGACCTCTTTCATGAGGTGGTAGGGCGGGCGGTCGTAGTGGAGTGTGCGGATGTGCATGCCCTCGGCCTGCGGAGCGCGGTAGCCGAACTGCTCCTCGAACGCCGGGTTGACTGCCTGGATGATGCCGTTCGCGCCGACAATGAAGATTGCCTCGGCGACATTCTCAAAGATGGCCTGAAGCTGTGCCTTCTGGTGTTGAAGCTCGGTTGTGCGCTGCTCGACGGCCTGCTCCAGCAGGGTGTTGTAGTAGGCTAGCTCCTCATAGAGCTGCGCATTTCGCATCGCCACCGCGACCTGGTCGGCAAACACCTCAAGGCGCCGGGCGTGCTCTGCGTTGAAGTAACCGGTTGTCCGGTTTGTTAAGACGAGGATGCCGATCGTGTTACCTTCGGCCTTGATCGGGGCGGCCAGCCCAGAGCAGCCGCAGCTTGCCGGGCGTGACTTCCAGCCCGGCTCTTCCCGGATGTTGGGAATGATCAGGGCCCTGCCGGCTTCCAGGACGCGCTCGACGAATGCCGGGTCAAGGTGGTGGTCGCGCTGCGGGTTCGCCTCCATCATGGTGGCCCGGTGCATGACTCCACACGCGCAGACCATATCGCCTGCTGCCGTACCGGCGTCAAACAGGGCGATGCTGGCTGTGTCGTGCGGTACGACATACCGCAGGCTGGCGAGAACCTCGCCGGTCACCGTGTCAATGTCCAGGCTGCGGCTTGCCGCGTGGATGGCCTGGCTCAGCGCGTCCGCCAGCGCACGCTGCTCCCGCTCCGCAATCTCGGCGCGCCTTCGCTCGGTGACGTCCTCCAGACTGCCCTCGTAGTATATGATCTGCCCGTCATCGCCCGAGGCCACCCGCCCGTAGTCACGCACCCAGATGGTTTCGCCGTCTATCCGGCGGATCTGGAACTCGGCAATGAACTCCCCACCGTTGGCGTCAAGCGCCAGATTCAGCCGCTCGCGATCACGGCGGTTGAGGTAGTAATCGTTGGCGTTCGTTTGCAGCACACCTGCCCGGTCTTCGTGCCCCAATATTCTCGCGAGAGCTTCATTGGCATCGACGAACTGCCCATCCGGTCGTGTGCGGTACAGCCCGACCGGTACGTTGTTGAAGAGCGTGCGATACCGGGCTTCGCTCTCCTCCAGAGCTTGCTGAGCGTTCACTTGCTTGGTTACGTCGGTGATGAAACCCTCCACTGCGACGAGCGTGCCGCGCTCCGTCCAGATGCCGCGCCCCTGCTCCCACACGTGTTTGACGCTGCCATCCGCGGTAAGGAGACGGTAGTGAAGTGTGAACGGCGCGCGCTGGTCGAGGGCTGCCTGTATTGTGTCCCACACGTGTGCGCGGTCTTCGGGATGAATCAGCTCGACGTACGGTATGCCCTGCGGCCCGACGAGCGCCTCCACGCTGTAGCCTGTGAGGTCCGTACATCCGCGGCTGACGGACAGCATCTGCCATTGTGGATCAGGTGTGCAGCGGTACACCATGCCGGGCAGGTCGTCGAACAGCACCTTGAGCCGGCGCTGCGCCTCGGCAAGCTCAGCCGAGCGCAGCTCTACCTGTTCTTCGAGATGCTGGTGGTGATGGCCCAGCGCCATTGACATCGCGTTGAAGGCGCGCACCAGCTCGCGGAACTCGCGCCCAAACGGT
This sequence comes from uncultured Anaerolineae bacterium, assembly GCA_964506005.1. Classification (GTDB taxonomy): domain Bacteria; phylum Chloroflexota; class Anaerolineae; order Aggregatilineales; family UBA3940; genus UBA3940. The sequence continues at coordinate 1,876 of CAZDLX010000001.1, forward strand.
GCGGGGATCTGCTCGCCGAGGCGGTCCCGGTCGAAGGCGACGTCGAGCGCCTGCCGGCGGAGCGCGTCGAGCGGGCGCAGGATGAGATGCCGGTAGGCGCGCATCTGCACGACGAACAGGCCGGCGAGCAGAATCAGCGTCACAGCGGCCAGCCGGAAGCTCAGCCGGTTCGCCGCCGCGTACGCTTGAGTGAGCGGCACGCGCATTGAGATCGCGGAGGCGAGCTGCCCCACTTCGCGGTCGAAGGCTCGCTCCGCCCCGTAAAGCTCGATCAGGCCCTGCGGAGCAGCCGCCGGTGTGCTGTGGCAGCGCAGGCAGCTCGCGTCGATCATCTCCCCGCGCCGCATCGTGACGAGGAACGGCTGCCCACCGATTCGCTGTACGGTGGAGCGCTGCACGAGATCCGGGTCCTCGCCGAGTTCTTCTAAGAAGGCCCGCTCTACCTCATCTGCCTCATTCTCCGGCGAGCGAGCGTCGATTGCTGCATCCTTATAGTAGTAGTCGACCTCGCTCATCTCGTCGAAGTACGCGTTGATCTGGCGGAGGGCGTAACTGGACGACATCCACTCGGGCTGAAAGTCATCCTCGGCGAGGTCGGGCCCGAGGGTGGCGAACAGGCTGGGCTTGAGATCGTTTGTGAAATACTGGTGGGTCGCCAGATTACGTTCCAGTATGAGCTGGGCCTTCGCCTCCGCTTCTGCACGGGCCTGCGCGCGCATCGTCCGGTTGACGACCAGGATCAACAGCGCGGCGGCAAACAGGAAGGACACGGCAAGCCCGACGTTGAGCACACAGCCCAGGCGGGGATGGTGCTGTGAGGGCGTCAGCAGAGCCACGCGCCACCGGCTGGCAGGATCGCCGGGCGTGGCGGGTCTGTGGAGAGCGGGCATCGGTGGTCGGACGATCCTTGCTCACTGCGGCCTGTGAGAGCGTGTTTGCATCTGCCGCGTGCGGAAACAGCTCGGCGAGTACACAGCGGCTGCGGGGTCTTTGCTGCCAGCAGGCGGGAGGTCGTGGAAAGGCTGCGCTCGCTGTTAGTCGAGGACGGATGCGACCTTCGCGATAAGCGCATCCGGGCTGAACGGCTTGACGACGTAGTCGTCTGCCCCTGCCGCATAGCCAGCTTCGATCTCGTGTTTGAACGTCCGCGCGGACAGCATGATGATGATGCTGTTGCGCGTCGCCTCGTCGGCTTTCAGCCTGCGACAGACTTCGAGGCCATCCGGCCCACCGGGCAGGGAGATGTCCAGCAAGATGACATCGGGACGATGCTGTCGCGCCATCTCAAGCGCATCGGAGCCATTATCAGTCTCCAGCACCCGGTAGGGGTCCATGTCAAAGGTTACCTGGACCAGCTTGCGCACGACGGCGTGGTCGTCAACGACGAGTATTGTTTTCATGGGTGTCCATTCTGGCGTCTGGCCGCGCTCTCCGGTTCAAATTTGATACCCAGGGGCAGCACTATGACGTGGTTGGATACTGGCGCGGTGTGCTGCGCTGGCGAACGGTTTTGCAGTGCCAAGTGTATAGGAGCAGAGTCCTGCCGGGTATGGGTGATACTCAGTATCGCAACGAGCCGGCAGCAATTCTGGAAGCCTGATCGTCAGACAGGGCGCGCCTGCAGCCCGGCAGGCCGTGCTGGTCGTAAGCACGATGCTCGAAGACCGGATGCTGCCAGAGGAGCTGCCGGGCCAGGGGGCCGAGCGTTAACCCTGGGCGCAAGATGGTTAATGAGCGGCTCAACGCCCCGTTCAGCTCACGGTGCCGGGTGCAAGGTCAATGTCTGCAAGACGGGGGTCTGCGGAAGCAGCAGCTCGCGGTCGGAGTGCGTGGCTGGCAGATAGTTGTGGTCGTACCACGGCTGCTGCCACAGGGTCAGCGTCAGCCAGTAATCGCGCGGCGCTTCCATGTCGGGCGGGATCGGGATCACGATCACCTGCCGCACGATCTGGCCGGGCAGCCAGACGCTCGCCGGTGGCGTCTCGATAGGGATGTCGTTCTGTGTCACGGCGGCGACCTCAGGGAACTGCACAAGGTGCATGGAGATGCCGTACTCGTGCTCAAGCTGGCGGCTGGCACGCCAGTACAGCGTCACGGGCAGCCCGCCCGATTTCGCGGTGAGCGGCTTATTCGGTATGCGGTAGCCGAGCAGCTCGATCTGCCCGTCCAGATACTCCAGCTCGACCGGCGCAGCCAGCCAGCGCGCCTCCAGCCGGGGGCGCACATAGTGATCGAGCGAGAAAACCAGCGCCCAGCCCAGGGCTGCCGCCACGGCCAGCCTCGCAAGACGCCGCCCATCGACGGGGGCGTGGCTGCCGCGGTAGGTGTGTTCGACGAACGCCACGAATATCAGCGTCGCCCCGGAGAACTCCAGGAATTCCTCGTAGACCTGGAAGCCAAAACAGTCTTCGACGAGTCCATAGCACCCTTTCGCCAGCACAAAATGCTCCACGACCAGGCCGCCGGCTGCCATCAGCCCCAGCCCGGCAACGATCAGGCCCGGCACCAGCTTCTGGCGAGGCCACCAGCTCCGGAAAGCGGCGACCGTCGCCACCAGGAACAGAATGCCGAGCGCTGTGTAAACGTATTCCCAGGCCCGAAATGGCTCGTGCAGCTGGAAGAACTCGTCAATGCCCATGCCGACAAAGAGCAGCCCGAACAGCGCCCAGTAGGCTGCGCTGCGCTCTCGCTGCCGGAGCAGGCGGGCGGCGTGGACCAGCGCAAGCGTGCCGAGCACAGCGAGCTGCGTGGCTGCGAGCGTGGCGCCGCCGTTGCGCTCCTCATGAGAGATGTTCACGAACCAGCTCAGGAAGCGGTACTCGACCGGCCAGGTGATGATCGTTGCGGCGGCGAGGGCGAGCTCGGCGAGCAGCAGCGCGGCGAGCAGCCAGCGAGCCGGGCGCGTCAAGCGCGGGGCAAGCAGCACCAGGCCCACGATGCTGGCGAGGGAGATTATCAGGTAGGCGGTCCCGGTCAGCGACATTGAAACACCAAGTCGGTTGCGATGGCTGCGGGTGGAGATGGCACCTGTATCCGTAAAAGAGTAGTACTTATCTCCCAGGTATTATACTCAATTGTGCCGCACCTCGTGCCCGGAGGGCTTGAGATCACAACAGCGGGCACCCCATTAGACTGTGCCCAACCGGCACAGGTTGCATTTACCCCCTTGACGCCGGAACAAAAATACCTCTACAATACACTTTGTTAATCCACTGCACTTACAAAGCTCGCCGGGCGTCGGATGAAGAAAGCAACGCGGCAGCAGACCCGCACCCACAACAGCCAGCTCATCCTCAAGACGATCTACGATCGGGGGCAGGTGAGCCGCGCCGAAATCGCCCGGCTGACGCATCTCACGCGTACGACGGTGTCGGATGTCGTCGCCGAGTTGATGCACGAAGGGCTGGTCGAGGAGGTCGGCGTCGGGCCATCGGCGGGTGGCAAGCCGCCGATTCTGCTCAGCGTCGTGGACGACGCCCGCTACCTGATCGGTATCGACCTGGCCAACAGCGAGTTTCGCGGCGCGATCATCAACCTGCGCGGGGAGTTCCGCCACCGGCTGAACCTGCCCGTCGCCGAGCGTGACGGCGACGCCGCGCTGGAGCTGGTTTACAGCCTGATCGACGAGCTGCTGGCCGTTGCCGAGCGCCCGGTTCTGGGTATCGGCATCGGCTCGCCGGGCCTGATGGACGCGCGGCAGGGCGTGGTGCGGGTCGCCGTCAACCTGAACTGGCGCGACCTGCCGCTCGGCGATCTGCTGGAGGCCCGCTACGACCTGCCGGTGTATATCGCCAACGACAGCCAGGTCGCGGCGCTCGCGGAGATGCGATTTGGCAGCAGCAAGGACGCGGGCAGCGTGATCGTGGTGCGCGTCGGGCGGGGCGTCGGCTCGGGCATCGTGCTTAACCGGCAGCTCCACTATGGCGACAACTTCGGCGCGGGCGAGATTGGCCACGTCGTGCTCGACCCCGCGGGCGAGCTGTGCCGCTGCGGCAACCGTGGCTGCCTTGAGACGTTCGTGAGCAGCCGCGCGCTGCTCCGGCAGGCGCGGCAGGCGGCAGAAGCCGACCCTCGCTCGGCGCTGCACCGCTATGCCGCCTCGCCCGCCGACCTTAACATCGACGTATTGTTCCGGGCGTTTCAGGACGGCGATCCGCTGGCCTGCCGCCTGATCGAGGACGCGGGGGCGCGGCTCGGCACGAGTATCGCCAACATGGCCGCCAGTCTCGGCATCCAGCGTGTTGTGCTGGCGGGAAGCCTGGCGCGGTTTGGCGCGGGGCTCGCGGAGCCCGTCAGGCGGGCGCTGGCCGCGCGCTGGCTGCCCGCGCTCACCACCGAGATGGAGGTCGAGATGTCCGCGCTCGGCGACGACATCGTGATTCTGGGGACGGCGGCGCTGCTGCTCTCCCACGAGCTTGGCATCGTGTAGCTTTGCAACCGCCATAGTCGAAGGGGACCCGATGCAACCCATTCCACTCATAGCACCGGCGCTCGCGCCGCCTCTCGACCCTGACTTCCGCCCCGCCGTGCTGGCCAACCGCCGGTTCGCGCAGGACGTGCGCGCCTCGAGGGACGCGACCCCGCTCGTGTTCGGCCTGGCCCGGCCCGACGGCACCGTCTCGCGCTTTGAGACGCACGTCTTCGCGGAGGGGCATCCCCGCGCGGCGGAGAACGTGACCTACGCCGAGCGGCTGCTCAAGTTCCTGCTGTGGCAGCGCGGCGCAGCCACCGTGTACGCTGGCGGACCGCGCGCCATCGGCGAGGCGCTGAGAGCTTGCTACGCGCCGGGCGGCGAGCGCGCGTTCGACGCACACTTCATGGGCGATGAGATCTACCAGCAGCCGTTTGAGCTCATCCCCTGCGCCCCGGTGGACGTGCCCGCCGAGCACGAGCTGGAGCGCTCGCTGGGCCGCCACCTGGATGGCAACCGCATCGGCTTCGACCTCGGCGCGTCAGACCTCAAAGTGTCGGCGGTCGTCGAGGGCGAGCCGGTGTTCAGCACCGAGATCGTGTGGGAGCCGCGCGACCAGACCGACCCCGCCTACCACCGGGGCAAGATCATGGACGCGCTGCGGCTCGCCGCCTCCAAGCTGCCACAGGTCGACGCCGTCGGCGGCAGCTCCGCGGGCGTGTACATCAACAACCGCCCGATGATCGCCTCACTGTATCGCGGCATCCCCAAAGAGCGCTTCGACGAAGTCCGCAGCATGTTCCTCGCCATTCGCGACGAGCTGGGCGTGCCGCTGGAGATCGTCAACGACGGCGAGGTGACGGCGCTCGCCGGTTCGATGTCGCTGGAGGTCAACCGCATCCTCGGCATCGCGCTCGGCTCAAGCGAGGCGGCGGGCTACGTCACGGCGACGGGCAGTATCACCGGCTGGCTGAACGAGCTGGCCTTCGCGCCCATCGACTACAACCCGCAGGGCCCGGTGGACGAGTGGTCGGGCGACCGCGGCGTCGGCGCGCAGTACTTCTCGCAGCAGTGCGTGTTCCGCCTCGCGCCGGAGGTCGGCATCGACATCCCGCAGGGCGTGACCAACGCCGAGCAGCTCAGGTTCGTTCAGGACAAGCTCGAAGCCGGCGACGAGGGCGCCGTGCAGATATGGCAGAGCATCGGCGTGTATATGGGCTATGGCATCGCACACTACGCCGATTTCTACGACCTCGAGCACGTCCTGCTGCTGGGGCGGGTGACGTCGGGGCGGGGCGGCGACCTGATCCTCGAGGGTGCGCGGCAGGTGCTCGAAGCGGAGTTCCCCGAGCTCGCCGCACGGCTGACCATCCAGCTTCCCGACGAGAAGGCACGGCGGGTTGGCCAGTCGGTCGCCGCCGCCAGCCTGCCGTCGCTTGAAGGGTAGGGAAACGACCATGGACTTCCACCTCGACTCCGCGCAGATCTTCGTGCCTGACGGCGCGCCGCTGCCCGGCGCGCTGGCGCGCACCACGCACATGGGCATCAGCGCGCACCACGACGATCTCGAAATTATGGCGGTTGACGGTATACTTCAGTCCTTCCAGCGGGGAGACAAGTGGTTCACGGGTGTTGTCGTGACAAACGGCAGCGGCTCGCCCCGCACCGGGCTGTACGCCGGCACCACCGACGAGGAGATGCGCGCCATTCGCGTCGTAGAGCAGAAAAAGGCGGCTATCGTCGGCGAGTACGCCGCCCAGGTGCTGCTGGACTACCCGAGCGCCGACGTGAAAGACAGCGTCAACCCGCACACCGTCGAGGACCTCGCCATGCTCATCGAGGCGGCCCGCCCCGAGATCGTCTACACCCACAACCTCGCCGACAAGCACCCGACGCACGTGGCGGTCGCCCTGCGCGTGATCGCGGCGATCCGCAGCCTGCCCGCGGAGCAGCGGCCTGCGCATCTGTACGGCTGCGAGGTATGGCGCGATCTCAACTGGCTGCGCGACGAGGACAAGGTTGTATTTGACACCTCGGCGCAGGAGAACCTGCAGGAAGCCCTGCTCGGCGTCTTCGACTCGCAGATCTCGGGCGGTAAGCGGTACGATCTTGCCACCATGGGGCGGCGCCGCTCGAACGCGACCTACTTCGAGTCGCACGGCGTGGACACCGCGACCGGCCTCAGTTTCGCCATGGACCTCACACCTCTCATCGCAGACCCGTCGCTGGACATCACCGCCTACGTGCAGTCGTTCATCGACCAGTTTGCGAATGACGTGCAGGGGTTGCTCTCCAGTGTGAGCTAACCATCCGACGAGTAAAGGAGTGTGACCGAGGCCAAACACTGATGAAACGGCTCTACCTGCTGAGACAACTGTTTAGCACTTCCAAGACAAGTGTGGAGGAGAACCTTCATGTCTAAGAAACTGTTTCTGGCGGTCCTGCTGATCGCTGCCCTGGTGCTCTCTGCGTGCACCGCCGCCCCGCCGCCCGCCGAAGAACCGGCTGCCGAAGAACCGGCTGCTGAGGAGCCCGCCGCCGAGGAACCAGCCGCTGAGGAGCCTGCTGAGGAGCCGGCGGCTGAGGAGCCTGCCGAGGAAGAACCGGCTGACGAAGAGCCGGCTGCCGAAGGCGAAGCCGTCACCCTGACGATGGGCTCCTGGCGTGTGGACGACGTCGAGCAGATGAACACCATCCTCGCGGCCTTCACTGCCGAGCACCCGAACATCACCATCCAGTTCGACCCGACCAACCCGCCCGAGTACAACGCGGCGCTCCGCACGCAGCTTGAGGCTGGCACCGCGCCGGACCTCTTCTACCTGCGCTCGTTCGCGACCTCCCGCCAGCTCTTCGAGGAAGGCTTCCTCGTCCCGCTCGACGACCTCGAAGGTCTGCAGGAGAACTTCTCCGAGGCCAATCTCTCGGCCTGGGCGACTGAGGATGGCGTGCCCTACGGCGTCCCGATGATCGCCGTCTCGCACGGCGTGTACTACAACGTCGACCTGTTCAACGAGGTGGGCGTGGAAGTGCCGGAGACCTGGGAAGAGCTGCTGACAGTTGCCCAGACGATCCAGGATGCCGGCTACACCCCGATCGCGAATGCGTCCGGCGACGAGTGGACCATCGCCGAGATCGTGTTCATGAACCTGGCACCCAACTTCATCGGCGGGCGTGAGGGCCGCCTGGCCTATCTCGAAGGCCAGCGCTGCTTCAACGACGAGAACACGGTAGCTGCCTTCCAGGCCGTCGCCGACATCGCCCCGTTCCTGCCCGATGGCCAGGAAGCCCTGACCTACTACGACAGCCAGCAGCTCTTCCTACTGGGCGAGGCCGCGATGTGGTTTGGCGGCTCGTGGGATATCCCCTTCTTCGAGTCCGAAGCGCCTGACTTCGAGTGGAGCATCTTCCCGGTGCCCGCGCCCGAGGGCCAGGACCAGGAGTACGTGACCTTCCACCTGGATGCCGGCATGGGCATCAACGCCGCTTCCGAGAACCAGGAAGCCGCCCGCACGTTCCTCGAGTGGATGACGACCGCGGACTTCGCCACGCTGCTTGGCAACGAGCTGCCTGGCTTCTTCCCGATCCACAATCAGGCGCCCCCGCTCGACAACGAGCACGCTGCGACCTTCATCGGCTTCAACGAGGGCCGTGAGACCGACGTGCGCTGGGCGTGGCCGGTGCTGCTCGACGGAGCGCCGGATGGCTACACCCTGATGCAGAACGGCGCGATCGCCGTGATCAACGGCGACATGACCCCGCAGGAAGCTGCGGACGCCCTGCAGGATGGCCTGGCTGAGTGGTATGAGCCGGCCCAGACCTGCGGCGGGTAATCTAACCGACCTGTGGCGGGGGCATGCTGCGGTGTGCCCCCGCCGCACTTCGCAGGCCTCTGTGCGCTGCTCGACAGGAGGCGCAATCGCATGGATTTAACCGCCAGAAAACCAGAACGGAAAGCGGAAGTTGCCAGCCGCGCAGGCTACCTGAACCGCAGACGTTGGACGTGGGTGTTGTTCATGCTGCCTGCGGTTGCCGTCTATATCGGGTTCATGGCCTTCCCCCTCTTCAACTCGATGCGCCTCAGCTTCTTCACAGGCCAGGGGCTGACGCCGGAGCGGTTCGTCGGCTTCGACAACTACGTCCGGCTGTTCACCAACGACCTGTGGCGCACGAGCTGGCTCAACGCGTTCGGCAACACGTGGATCTTCTTCGCCGTGCATATGCTGGTGCAGAACACGCTCGGGCTGCTGTTTGCCACGCTGCTCTCGACGTCCATCCGCGGCCATAACATCTACCGCACGATCATCTTCGCGCCGGTCACACTCTCGACGCTGGTGATCGGCTTCCTGTGGCGGCTGCTGCTCAACCCGCAGTGGGGCGCGGTGAACCAGACGCTGGAGGCCGTTGGCCTCGAAGCGTGGACGCGACCCTGGCTGGGCGACCCAAAAGTGGCGCTGATCGTGATCGCGCTCGTGTCGTCGTGGCAGTGGGTGGGCCTGCCGACGATGATGTTCATGGCGGGGCTGTTGGGCATCCCCGAGGAAGTGACGGAGGCGGCGCGGGTTGACGGCGCGTCATCCTGGCAGACGTTCTGGCGCATCAAGTTCCCGCTGCTGCTGCCCATTATCGGCATCGTCTCGGTGCTGACGTTTGTTAACAATTTCAACGCCTTCGACATCATCTTCGCGATGGCGGGCTCGCGCGGCGAGCCGGGCTACGCCACAGACATCCTGGGGACGTTCTTCTACCGGACGGCGATTGCCGGGGAGCACCCGGTGGCCCGGCCCGACATGGGCATGGGGGCTGCCGTCGCGACGATCACCTTCCTGGTGCTGCTCGTCGGCGTATCGCTCTGGCTGTTCTTCTCGCGCAAGCAGGAAGTCGAGCTGTAGGAACACATTATGAAACGCTTAAACCTCTCGACACTGGCTACGCACGCTGTCCTGATTATCTGGTCGGCGGTCGTGCTGTTCCCGCTGTGGACGATGCTGGTCAACTCGATTAAGCCCAAGCGAGACATCTTCCGCGATCCGTACGGCCTGCCTGAGACGATCACGTTCGACGGCTACCGCAGCGCCTGGACGGATGGCCGCTTCGACCTGTATTTCGGCAACAGCATCACTGTCACCGTGCTGTCGCTGGCCCTCATCCTGATCCTGGGCTCGCTGGCGGCCTACGCCATCGCAAGCTGGAAGTCGCGGGCGTCGAATCTCATCTACCTCGGCTTCGTCGCTGGGCTGATGATCCCCATCCGGCTGGGCACCATCAACATCTTCCAGACGATCCTGGCGCTCGACCTGAACGACAAGATCTGGGGCCTGATCCCGGTCTACGTGGCGATGGGCCTGCCGATTGCGACGTTTGTGCTCGTGCCGTTCATCCGGTCGCTGCCGGGCGATCTCGTGGACGCCGCGCGGGTGGATGGCGCCTCCGAGCTGCGCATTTACTCGTCGGTCATCATGCCGATGATCCGGCCCGCGCTGGCCACGGTCACGATCTTCAACCTGATCCCGATCTGGAATGACCTGTGGTTCCCGCTGATCTTCATCCGCCAGCAGGAGGCGCGCACCGTCATTTACGGCGTCTCGCTGCTGTTCGGCCAGTACCAGACGGACTGGACGCGCATCCTGAGCGCGCTGTCGCTCTCCGCCATCCCGCTGCTCGTCCTCTACCTGCTGATGTCCAAACAGTTCATCAAGGGCCTGACAGCCGGCGCGGTGAAAGGTTAATCTCCCCGGTCATGAATGGACGCGAACGGATCGCCCTCGCGATGCAGCACCAGACGCCGGACCGCGTGCCGGTGATGTGCCAGCTCGCCATCGGGCACTACTTTCTCAACACCGACATCAAGCCGCGCGACATCTGGTTCACGAGCGAGGGGTTCGCCGAGGCGCTTGTCACGCTGCAGCGGCGCTACCGCTTCGACGGCATCCTGATCAACCTGCCGGGCCGCCCCGAGAACCTGCTCGACGACGTGACCAGCATCGAGGCGACGGAGGAGGGCGAGTGGCTGACGTGGTCCAATGGCGAGAGGACCATCGTGCCGTGGGACGACAACGCCCACCACTATCTCGCCGACGGCTCCGACCTGCCGCGCTTCGACTTCATGTCGATGGGCGTCGAGGACCTCGACCATATCGACGATTTCAGCGGCTACCTGTGGAACATCTACCACATCCCCTGGCTGCCCGGTAAGACGGACAGGGGCCCGCTGAGCGAGGTGCCCGGCTACTTCTTCCGCACCATCGACCTCGTCAAAGAGAAGACCGGCGGCGAGGTCTCGGTGCACGGCGAGGTGTTCTCGCCGTTCACGCACTTCATGGAGCTCATCGGCTACGAGAACGCGCTGATGAGCCTGATGATCGATCCGGAGAAAGCGCACGCCCTGCTCGACCGGCTGACCGGCGCGGCGGTGGCGTGGGCCGTGGCCCAGGCCGAGCGCGGCGTCGATGCCGTGCTGATCTCGTCGGCGTTTGCGGGCGGCCCGCTGCTCTCGCCGGGCATGTACCGCGAGTTTGTGGTGCCGTACGAGCGCCGCGTCACCGACGCGGTGAAGGCCGCCGGCGTGCCGGTCTACACGCACACCTGCGGCAGCATCGGCGACCGGCTGGAGCTGATGGTCGAGACGGGCACGGAGGGTATCGATACGCTCGACCCGCCGCCGCTCGGCAATACCGAGCTGGCCGACGCCAAGCAGCGTATCGGCGAGCAGGTGTTCATCAAGGGCAACATGAACTCCGTCGAGCTGCTCCAGTTCACGGACGCGGCGCAGGTGGTCGAACACGCGACCGACCGCATCCAGAAGGGGATGCCGGGCAGCGGCTACATCCTGAGCTCGGCGTGCTCGGTGTCGCCCAAAGTCGAGCCGTGGAAGCTCGAACTCCTGACCCCTCTGGCTGAAAAGCTGGGCAAGTACGAGTAGGTATCATTCATGGGTTTGAAAAGCGAGATACTTGAGCAGCCGCAGGTACTCCGGCATCTGCTGGAGTCGCAGGCAGAGCATATCCGGGAGGCTGCCGCCTTTATCCGGCGGCACGAGGTTGACTACGTCTTCCTCGCGGCGCGCGGCACGTCGGATAATGCGGGGCTGTACCTGAAGTACCTGTGGGGCGCGCACAACGGGCTGCCCGTAGCCCCGGCTGCGCCGTCGCTGTTCACGCTGTACGGGCAGCCGCCGCGCCTTGCGCGCGCGCTGGTCGCCGGCATCTCACAGTCCGGCCAGTCACCGGATATCGTCGCGGTGCTGCACGAGGGCAGGCGGCAGGGCGCACCGGCCATCGCCATTACCAACGACCCGACCTCGCCGCTGGCCCAGAACGCCGACGTCGTGCTCGACATCCAGGCGGGCGAGGAAAAAGCTGTCGCCGCGACGAAGACGTACACCGCCCAGCTTCTAACCATCGCGATGCTGTCTGCGGCGCTGGCGGAGGACGAGGCAGCCTGGGAGGCGCTGGCAGCGCTGCCGGGGTTCGTCGAGCAGGCCATCGAGCAGGACGGCGCGATAGCGCGCGCGGCGGAGCGTTATACCTTTATGCCGCAGTGCGTCGTGCTCGGGCGGGGCTACAACTACGCCACAGCGGTCGAGTGGGCGCTCAAGCTCAAAGAGCTGACCTACGTCGTCACCGA
>CAZDLX010000001.1:14009-27333 GCA_964506005.1 uncultured Anaerolineae bacterium
GCCCCATCGTCAGCATCGTGCTCGGGCAGCTCTTCGCCTACCACCTGACGCGCGCCCGGGGCTTCGACACCGAGAAGCCGCGCGGGCTGAGCAAGGTAACCTACACGGAATAACGCCGGGGCGCTCAAGCGAGCGCCCCTCGTCTTACAGCGCCTGCAGTGCCTGCTCGTCGAGGACGCGCACGCACGGGTACGTCGCGCTGATAGTCCCCGCCTCGACGAGCTCCCTGAGCACCCGGTTCAGATGCCGCGATGTGACCCCCAGCAGCGAGGCAAGATCCTCTTTCGCCGGAAGCTCGACTTCGTCCGCGCCGGTGCTCTTCTGCTGGCTCAGGATGTACACCGCCAGCCGGTTGACCACCGGCAGAACCTGGTGCTTGTAGAGCGCATCCTGCTTGTAGAGTTTGTCCCTGAGCTGGTCGATCAGGAAACGCAGGAAGCGCGGGTCGTCTGCGCCGTACCGCTCGACGATGGCGATAGGCAGCCCGAGCATTACCGCATCCTTCGTCGCGATGACGTTGCTTCTCACCCGCTGCTCGCTCAGAATCTCGAGATCGCCCAAGGCGGTGAACGGCGTCGAGAGTGCCAGAACCGCGAGCTTGCCGTTCTCGTGGTAGTGGCTGCACTGCACCTGCCCTTCGACGAGGAAGTAGAAGTAGTGCTGCTCGTCCTCTTCATAGAAGACGTTGGTGTAGGCTGGAAAGTGAAAGAGCTGGAGGTGAGCCAGCATATCGTCGTTGAGATAACTCGCCATGTTGTACCTGGCAACGTAGTACTCGACAGTCTTTGCCGCGTTTGCCACCCGCATTTCGCCCTCCTCACAACCGCAAGCTGATCACATTCTACCTCAGCCGGATTTCGCGGCTCAGGACATATGTCCTTGAGCCCGTGTCGCGGCGGGTGTACCCTTCTGGGAAGAGAAGATGCTTGACCGTTTACTGGTAGAAAGGACGAAGATCATGTCGCGCATGATCGAACTGCAGGCCGAGCGGGCGCTGTACGCACCGGCGGTGGACGTCGCAGAGGCGGCGCCGCCCCGGCTGGGAGACCTCAGCGACGAGGAGAAGGCCAAGCTGCGCCGCCAGATGTACGAGCGCATCGCACGCGGCCACGCCCTCGCCGAGGCGGAAAACGCGGCCCGCCGCAAGTGGCGGGGGCGTTGATCCACCCTGCCCGGGCCGCGCAAGACAAATACAGCCAGGCAGCCAGGGCCGTTAAGTCGGCGCCACTGCCTGGCTGCTGTCTATGGCTCGGCGGCAGGCCCCACCATTTGCATCACGTCGCGGATCGTGGCGGCTACCTCCGCCCCACCGCTTTCGGTAACGGCGAGGGCGTCATGGTCTGCGCTGGCAATGCGCCGTTCGCCTCGCGTGGACAGCCCGACGAGGCTCTGCTGCCAGCCCTCCCACTGTTGCTGCTTCGACGTCAATAGACTGGCTGGATTATGATGAAATACTGAGAAGCACACTGGACGAGTATGATATACTAAATGAGTCCTGTTACCTCAGGGCACTGCCACGTGCGCAGATTTCCCGGCAGACATCGCCCCCTCCCCTCGCACTCCAGCCGGGCGGGAGTGATGACCATGCGGGAGCCACGCCTCCCAGGACGGTTTGAGCCGGGCCTCGTTGAACAGCCGGGTGGCATGCCCACCTACCTCGCACACCGCCGCACGCCGACCCGGCATGCCATCGCCGTGGTGGCCCTCCTGCTGGCCCTGACGAGCGTGTTCGGCACACTGACTCCGCGGGCGCTGCCCGCGCAGGCGCAGGAGAGGAGGCCAGCCTTGCCCGACGAACCCGGTGCGCTCTCGCCCCCTGGTGCCCCGCAGCTCGACCACCTGCCGCCCGGCGCGCGTTCGCGGCTGGGGAAGGGCACCCTGCAGGCAATGGCCGCCTCCGGGGCTGGCAATACGCTGGCCATCGGCAGCGGCGTCGGCGTGCAGGTCTACAACGCCTCGACGCTCGACATGCGCTGGGAGCGTTACGAGTCGCAGGCGGTGAGCGCTGTCGCCGTCTCGGCAGACGGTGGGCGTGTTGCCGGGCTCGTGGGGAACCGGGTGCAGATCTGGGACGGTGCCGCGGGGACGCCCGTTCAGGAGCTCGCGGAGCCGTTCACCGGATTGGAGCGCATGGTGTTCGACCCCGGCGGCGGGCGTCTGGCGACGACGGTGGGCGGCGTGGTGACGCTCTGGGACAGCGCGAGTGGACGCTCTCTGCGGGTAATCCGGAATCGCTTGCAGGTGCTCGACGTCGCCTGGTCGCCTGATGGGCAGAGCTTCGCATGGGCATCGGATACCATCAGCGTGTGGACCAGCGGGGCCGACCAGCCTCTGCACTCGCTGGAGGTGACCGGGCGGCGCGGCGTGGCCCGGCTGGCCTGGTCAGCGGATGGCCGGCGGCTGGGGGCTGCGCTGCTGGACGGGTCGAGCGTCATCTGGGATGTCACCGGGGGGCGCATCACCTGGACCGAGCGCGGGCACCCGCAGCCGGCGCTGAGTGCCGCCTTCTCGCCGGATGGAGCCCGGTTTGTTACCGGCGGCCATGCGGGCCAGATCGCAGTCTGGGACACGACCTCAGGCGAGCGGGTCTCGACACTGCAGGCGCACTCGAACCGGATCATCGGCCTGGCATTTCGTGAGGACGGCTTGCTGATCTCCGCCTCTACCGACAGCGCAGTGCACGTGTGGGATCTCGACAGCGGGGAGCCGGTCGGAGGGGTGGAGGGGTACGCCAGTGCCGCGACCAGCGTGGCGTGGTCGCCGGATGGCGCATCCGTCGCGGTGGGCGGCATCGACGGGAGCGTTGACCTGTGGGACGCACAGCACGCGGCGCACATCCGGCGCATCGCGGCGTACCGGCAGCCCGTTACCGCCATGGCGTGGTCCCCGGACTCCTCGCTCCTGGCGACCCTGTCCTCGGAGAACGCGATAACGCTGTGGGACGCGGCTACGGGGACGGTGGTACGCCGCCTCGAAGGGCAGGCCGGGCCGCCATCACCGCTGCAGACCCGGGTGCTGCGCGGCGGAATCACGATTGAAGAGGGCGTTGAGCTGCGCGGACCTGTCGTGGGGCACAGCAGCCCGCCTGTCTCGCTGGTGTTTTCTGCCGATGGCTCGCTGCTGGCGTCGGGCGGCAAGGATGGCCGCGTCATCCTGTGGCAGGTCGCAACCGGCGAGGTGGAGCGGCTCATGGAGGCGCACGCCAGCCAGGTCGGGACCGTTGCGTTCCTGCCCGGCGGCGAGCGGCTGCTGTCGAGCAGCATGGATGGCGCTCAGGTGGTATGGGACCTGGCGACCGGCCAGGTGGTTTCCTCGGAGCGGCACCCCGGCGTCGCACAGACGGTCGTGTCCGGGGATGGCGCTCTGGTGGCGCTGATGATTACCGGCCAGCGGCCCCAGATCCGCGACCTGGCTAACGGCGGCACCCTGCGGGAGCTCGTCGAGGATGCCGGGCCTGTGATCCGCATGCAGTTCAGCCCCGACCGTGCATGGCTGGCTACGGGGCGGCGCGGCGAGCTGCGCACCGTGGTGCTGTGGAACGTCAGCACCGGCGAGATGGTCAGGCCGTTCAACGGCCACGGCTACAACGTCAGCGCAGTGACCTTCTCGCCGGATGGCACGGTGCTGGCCTCCGCTTCATGGGATGGCACCGTCTTATTGTGGCCGGTGGAGGATGAGCAGCGGAGCGCCGGCTGAGAGCCGTGACCCCGCTGCTCAACAGATACCACTACGCACGGATCTCCTGGCGCTGGAACAGCACGTAAGCCAGCGCAAACAGCAGTATCGTGGCTGCAATCAAGCCGGTCAGGTGCGGCCAGATCAGCATCAGACTTTCGCCGAGTGGCAGGGGAGCGCCGAGCAGCGCGCCCTGAAGGTCGGCGGGCAGCACCAGCCCAAAAGACCGGGTCGCCGGGTACAGCAGCCCGATCGTCGCCTCGACAAACAGCCGGTTCGGCGAGGCCCGGTTCAGCGCGGCGGTGAGCTCCGCCTGCTCGATCACAGCTTCCACGGAGAGCATGTTCACCGGCTGGATCGCCTGTGCGAGCAGGCCAGCCAGGATGCCCCAGAAGATCGTAAAGAACAGCCAGACCGCGATGCTCGCCAGCGCCGCCGTTGCCGACTGCCGGAACACGGTCGAGAACAGCAGCGCGAGCGCGAGCCACACGCCGCCGTAGAAGATCGTGACCACGAGGAACAGCAGCAGCCGCGCAGCCTCCTCGCCGCTCGGCGGGATGCCCAGCCCCAGAATGCCCAGCCCCACGATCAGCAGCCAGATCGCCGCCAGCACGAGGGACAGCGTGAACAGCCCCGCCAGGAACTTGCCTGTTAGGAGGGCATCCCGGTAGATGGGCTGCGAGAGCACGCGCGAAAGCGTGCGCTGCGAGAACTCGCCATTGATGGCGTCAAACGCCAGCGTGATCGCGACCAGCGGTACGAGGAACCCCAGGAACCCGACGAAAGCCGGCAGCGGCTCCTGCGCCGTCGTGAACAACTGGAGGAAGATGAACTTGTCATCCCCTGGCGCGTCTCGCAGATTCTGCAGGGCAACGTACACCGTCCCGGCGGCTGACGCAAGGATCAGCAGCTCAAGGATCAGCATCCGGGCGCTTGAGAGGTGGTCGGCCATATCTTTTCCCACGACCGCCCAGATACCTGTCCACGGCGAACCTTCGCGGGTGCGCGTGCGTGCCGGGCGCTCCGCATGTGCGGTGGCCATGACGTCAGGCTGCTGCATAGTCCACCTCCTGCTCGAAATACCGGGCGTAGATCTCGTCCAGATCCGGGACCTCGACCTTCAGCCCCTGCAGCCGCCCACCAACCGTCACCGCCGCTTCGGCGGCCTGCGGTCGGACGTCCGCAGTGGCCTCAAGCACATACCGGGTCGGCTCGAGGTGCTGCACGTTCAGCACCTGGGGGATGCCGGCCAACTTCGTCTCGAGCGCCGGCGACCCGTTCTCGACCTCGAGCACAACGTTGTAGCCACCGCGCAACACACGCCGGGCCAGCTCCTCGACGGTGCCCTGGGCCAGGATCCGGCCATGCCGGAACAGGGCGACGTGGTCGCACACTTCCTGGACCTGGTGCAGCAGGTGGGACGACAGCAGCATGGTGATCCCTTCGTCTCGCAGCTCGCGGATGATGTTGATGAACAGCCGTGCGGCGTCGGGATCCAACCCGAGCGTGGGCTCATCCATGATGATGATCTGCGGCTGCTTGAGCAGCAGCTCCGCCACGGCGAGCCGCTGGCGCATCCCGCGCGAGAAGGTCTTTACCGGCTTGTCGGCAACGTCCGCCAGCCCCATGCGCTGCAGCCCCTCGTTGATGCGCGCGCTGGCTTCGTCGCGGGGCAGGCCATTCAGCCGGGCGATGTAGGTGAGGTTCTGCCGCGCGGTCAGCCCGTCATAGAAGCCGACCTGATCGGGCAGGTAGCCCACACGCCGCTTGACGCTCAGGGGTTTGCGGGCCGGGTCGAGCCCGAGCACGCGCACCTTCCCCGAGCTCGGCTCGGTGAGCCCCAGCAGCATGAGGATGGTCGTCGTCTTGCCGGAGCCGTTCGGGCCGAGCAGGCCGAACACCTGGCCCTTCTGCACCGAGAAGTCGATGCCGTCAACTGCCGTGACATCTCCGTACCGCTTGGTCAGGCTGTGCGCTTCAATCATCGTGTCCGTCATGGCTCGCCTCCTGCGCTAGCGGCGGCCAAAGCGCGACACGGCGACCCCCACCACGCCGACGGCGACGGCAACCAGCCCGATGCCCGCCACGCCCCACAGCGTGGAGGTGCGTACCGTTATGCGGTACTCTACGGACTTAGATGAGCCGCCCTCCGGCGTCGCCCGGAACGTGATCATGTAGTCGCCGGCGAGGGCCTGCTCGGGGGGCTGGACACGCGCGGTCACCTCGATCTGCTCGCCGGGCTCGATGACCTCGATGGACTCCGGCTCAAAGGTGACTTCCCAGCCTCGCGGCGGGGTGCTGCCCAGGCTGATGTTGTGCGCCTGCGCGGACCCGTTGTTCTGCACCAGCAGCCGGTATGTCGTCTGCTCGCCCGCCCGGGCCTCGCCCGAGAGACGGCTGTCTGGCGTGGTCAGGCGGATCGTCGCCTCACCCACAACCTCGGCGACCAGTTGCATCGACGCTTGCGTTTCGTCGCTCTGGGCGGTGATCGTGAAGGGGTAGGAGCCAGCAGGGATGGTGTCGAGCGTCGAGTTGACCTCCACCGCGATGCGCTCGGAGGCGTTGGCCTCCAGCGGGATGCTCGTGACCTCCTGCGTGCCAGATTTGAACACCGTGCTAAAGAACTGTGGGGTCTCCGCGAGGAAGTTCACCACCAGATCCTCGTCCCCCTCGTTCTGGACGGTGAGGTTGTAGCGGAACGTCGTGGTGGGCTTACCGCGCAGCACAGGGAGTTCCGCCTTGAGGGCCAGGCTTGCAGGCATCTGCTCCTCGATGATCACCTGCAGCGGCAGCTCGCTCTGCACGCCATCGCCCTCTGCGACGACCGTGAAGTCATACGTGCCGGGTTCTGCGCCCTCTGGCACTTCGACCCGCAACTCGACGGACGTCTCAACGTCCGGCTGGACGAAGACGGCCTGCACCGTGCGCGCCTCGCCCCGGAAGCTGGCGACCCAGTTCTCCGGCAGCCCCTCGACCGACAGCGCGACGGTGCCGGGGTCAGCCTGGGTGCGGAGATGCAGGTTGAGGGTCAGGTTCTCACCCACATCGATGACCTGGGCTGGGTAGGGAGTGTAGAGCATAAGGTCAGGCCCTGAGTCTGCCGGCTCATCCTCCTGCGCCAGAGCCGGCGCTGCCAGCCCAAAGGCAACTACCATCACCAGCGCAATTGCTGCGCTCAAAGCGTAACGGCGCATACTTCTCCACCTCCTTTTCGTTTATCGCCTCACGCTCAGCACATACGCTGCATGAAGATCCAAAAAGCGGCGGTGCCTGCTCCCCCGCAGGACCGCCACGGACGCAACTGTCGAGCATCAACCGCTCTGACCGGCCTGGCTGTCAAGGGTGAGATGACAGGTATGCTTGAACCGATCAACAGGCTGTTTAGAGTCGTCTACCGCGCATTTTGCGATGTGCTGAGTAAGAACTGTATAAGTGTCACGCAAAAATCTCATTAGAAATAGCTCAGATGCGGGCTTGCTGG
The DNA here is from genome assembly GCA_964506005.1 of uncultured Anaerolineae bacterium. Lineage (GTDB taxonomy): Bacteria > Chloroflexota > Anaerolineae > Aggregatilineales > UBA3940 > UBA3940. The sequence goes on from CAZDLX010000001.1 coordinate 21,166, forward strand.
CCAGCCGAGGAGCCGTCGCGCCGATCCATCGCACAACCTGGTCGGAATCGTCGTACAATGAGGGTAATAACCGCGTACGGAAGGAAGGTGCTGATATGACTGCGATCCGGGGTCAGCAGGTCGATGCCCCGCGCGACAATATTCTGCAGCAAGCCTTCGCACTCCTTCGCCAACACCGCCGCGCGTACCTCCTGACCAACCTCATTTACTATGCCTTCGTCATCATCGGCGCTGCGATGGTGTTCGCCATCCCGGCACTGCAGAGCATGATGATGGAGGGTATCGAACAAGGCTTCGGCGAGGGCAGCTCCCTTGCCCCCCTCGTCGAGGCCTACGTTAACGAGGAGGTGCTGGCCGCTGCCGGGCTCACCTTTGGCGTGAACCTGGTGCTGGGCAGCTTCATCTACATTACGCTGCCATCGCTGATCGTTCCCTTCAGCGGCCTGCTGACCGGGGTGGTCCGGGCGCTGCTGTGGGGCTTCATCTTCTCGCCGGCGTCGGTCAGCGGGGTGACGGCAAGTGACGTCCTGTTCGGCGCGCTGCTGGTCATCCTGCTGCTCCTTGAGGGGCAGGGGTATGTGCTGGCGATGTTCGGGGCTTACCTGCAGGGCCGCTCGGTGGTGTTCCACCGCCGGGTCGGCGCGGAGACAATCTGGCAGGGATGGCTGCACGGCCTCAAACAGACGGCGCTGGTGTACATCCTCGTCGCGCTGGTGCTGCTCGTCGCCGCGGTGTACGAGGTGGTGATCGCGGTCGTTGTGCCAGCGTAGCGCCTACCGCTAGCAGGAGTGTGATCATGCGCAAGAGCAGGCTGCTCACCTGGCTGGTGGGCCCGCCGCTGGCGTTCGTCGCCTGGCGTGCCGTGATGCGGCTGATCCGGCACTGGCACCAGTTTCCCACGCCGGACTTTCTCGTGGACTTCCTTGACACGCCGCTGCGCCGCCGGTTCATCCAGCCCCTCGACAGGATGCCGGAACGGCTGGGCCTCAAGCCCGGCATGCGTGCGCTGGAGGTCGGGCCGGGGAACGGCACGTACACACTCGCGGTGGCCCGCCATCTCGGCGCGGATGGGCGCGTCACGGCTATCGATATCCAGCCGAGGATCGTCGAGCGGCTGCGGGCGCGCGCCGCCGCCGAAGGGGCTGCGAACGTCGAGGTGCAGGTGGCCGACGTGGCGAACCTGCCTTTCGAGGACGGCGCTTTCGACGCGGTCTACATGCTGTCGGTCGTCGGGGAGCTCCCGGAGCCGGAGCGGGCCATCGCGGAGTTCGCGCGGGTCCTCAAGCCCGGCGGCGTGCTTGCCTTCGCCGAGCTCTGGCCCGACCCGGACTACCCGTGGCCCATCGAGCTGGTGCGGCTCGTCACGCCGGGCGGCTTCCGCTACCAGCAGCATGGCCGGGGCTTCCTGAACTACTGGATGACGTTCACCCGGGAGGCCGGCGCTCGCTGATGCTTTACGGCAGCGAGCGCGCGCAGCGGAAACCGACGCGGGGATCGTAGGCGGCAGGGGAGGACGAGCGGGCGGAACACCGGCTGCTCGTCTCCAGCCAGCCCTCCAGCGCTGCCGGCTCGAACCAGGCACTGCCGCGTCGGAGGCGTTGCCGGCCAGATCGTACACGCCTTCCGCGCTGGCCGTCACGCGCCAGCCAGATCCGTCACTTTGCCGTATCACGACTCCCTCGATGAATCTTCGCCGCCCTGCACTTCTATTATAGGCCGTATCGCCGGGTGCCGGGCGGCGCGATACCACCCTCACCCTGCCCCCGCTGGTCAAGTAAGGGAGCCATAACGCCGTTCGAGCGTATTACACTACAGGGGGAGGCAGCACCAGCGAAAGAGGAATGACGATGGCCGAAATGACTTTGACGAAGCCGCGCACACGCAAGCGGCGAATCCGGCGGGCGCTGCTGTTTGTGGTACTTGGGCTGGCAGGGCTGTGCGTGCTGGCGATGGCCGCCGGGGCGATCAGCAATGCGCTGCTGCCCGATCCTCCCGCCCAGGTTGCAGAGCTCGACACGCTCGGCGAGGCGCGGGTCGCCGAGGCGTTGCGGCTCAAGGCGGCGGTCGGCGACCAGGTGTGGCCCGGCTACGGCACGATGGACATCCCTCTGCTGGTGTGGAACGACAACTACGCCTTCCTGTACGGCTACGCCGGCGATCCGCCGCCGGGCTGGGAGCAGCTTGACGCCGGACCCGTCGCGGGCGCGCCGGTCTACCGGCATGAGGGCGGCAACTTCCAGGCGTTCAGCGAGCAGGTGGTCGGCGACGTGTACGCGGGCAGCCTCTCGACGAAGGCGGCCATCGATATCGCGCTGCGTGAGACGTTTGAGGAGGTGCTCCCGCCGGTCGTCGAGGACGTGTTCCCCTACCGGCTGCTCATCCAGCCGACCGAGGTCTACGTCGGCGGTCTGCTGCACGAGGCCTTCCACGCCTACCAGCAGATGGCGATGGGCGGGCGCGTGCAGGACGCCGAGGAAGCCTACCGCTCGGCTGACGATTACGCGGCAGAGGTCGAGGGGATGCGTGACGGCTGGAAAGCTGAAGTTGGCCTGCTCATCGACGCGCTGAAAGCCGGCACCGACGAGGAGGCGCGGGCGCTCGTCGCCGAGTGGCTCGACGTGCGGGCGGCGCGGCGCGAAGCCGCCGGGCTCAGCACCGACCTCGTGCTGTATGAGCAGCGCTACGAGTGGCTCGAAGGGCTGGCCAAGTACGTGGAGCTCGGCGTGTGGGAGACGGTGGCCGGCACGGAGGGATACGAGCCGCTGCCTGCTCTCGACGCTGACCCGGAGTTTCACGACTACGGGCGCTTCCGCAGCCGCTGGAACTCCGAGCTGCTGACGATGCGGAACATGGCCGGGGGCGAGGGGGACAGCCTGTTCTACTACACCGGCATGGCGCAGGCCCGCCTGCTCGACCGGCTGATGCCCGGCTGGAAGACGGTCGCCGAGCAGGAAGGCGTGTGGCTGGAAGATCTGCTCGCGGAGGCAATCTCCGGGTAGGGAGAGAAACGCTCAGCGATAGCTGTTGTCAAGTGAGGGGGATTGTATGAGCTCAACAACTGCGGCGACCCGGCAGGCGAGCGCTGGCCGGGGCTGGCCGCTGATCATGGCGTTTATCCGGCTGCCGCTGGCCCTGGCAGGCAGCGGCCTCGCGATTTTAGCCTACCGGCTCCAGGGCAACCCCGTTGGGGTGGCGGCAGGGCTGGGCTGGTCCACGCTGACACTGACGGTGGTGAATCTGCTGTGCCTGGGGTTGCTAGTCTGGCGCAGCCGTGTCGAGGGCTTCAGCCTCGGGGAGAGAATCGGGCTGCGGCGAGGGCAGCTGGCCCGCGACATTCTGCTCGGGCTGGCGTGGTCACTGCTGCTCGGCGGGCTGCTGCTGCTTGGCGTGTTCGCTGTGGTGCTCGCTGCCTCCGGTTTCACCGGCCCGCTCGATTTCGAGGGTGTATTCGTTGGAGACGCCAGCTTCGACTTTACACTGCCCGCGTGGCTCGCTGTCGTGAGCGCGGTCGCGTTCCCGCTGCTCAACCCGGTCGTCGAGGAGCTGCAGTACCGGGGCTACGCCCAGCCGGGCCTGATCGCCGCATCGGGCAGTGTGGGAACCGGCATCGTCGTGACCGCCGGCGGCTTCGCGCTGCAGCACACCGTGTTTGCCGTGACTGTGGCGGGTGCGCTGGCTTACGTGCTCGGCTTCTTCCTGTGGGGGCTCGGCGCAGGGGTCATCGCACGGCGGCAGGGGCGGCTGCTCCCGCTGATCATCGCACACTTCGTCAGCAACCTCTCGTTCGGCGTGATCCCGCTCATCCTGCTCACAGCCGGTGGGTGAACCCGCCGGTGAGCGTGTAACTGCGGGGCGGGCTGTGCGTATAAGAGATCAGAGTGCGGCAAGAACTGCCTTTTCCGGGAGGAAGCACATGAAGAAGACGTGGGTCGTCGTGCTGCTGCTGACCGTGGTGCTGGCGCTCAGCGCCTGCGCCGCAAGCCCCAACGAGCTGCAGGGTACGGAGAGCGAAGAGGGCGAGGTGGCCGGTTTCTGGCTGGGCCTGTGGCACGGCATCATCGCGCCGTTCACCTTTATCATCTCGCTGTTCAGCGATAACATCGGCATCTATGAGGTTCACAACAACGGTGGATGGTACAACTTCGGTTATCTCATCGGGTTGACCATCATCTTCGGCGGCAGCGGCGGGGGCGCTGGCAGCCGCCGCAGGAGACAGCATACGTACTAGAGAGTGCGCCCGGCACCACAGGAAGGCGGCTTGGAGTGGCCCCGATCTACTTCTATTCGACGATCGAAGCATACAGCTTCCTGTCCAACTTCTCGCCGCACGGTTTCGAGCTGGATGGGCGCTACTGGCCCACCGCCGAGCACTACTACCAGGCCCAGAAATTCGCCGGGAGCGACTATGCCGAGACGATTCGCCGGGCAGCGACGCCGCACGAGGCCAAAGAGCTGAGTCTCAGCCCTGAGCAGCCCGTGCGGCCCGATTGGGAGCAGACAAAAGTGGATGTGATGCGGCGTGCCGTGCTCGCGAAGTTCACCACGCACGCCGGCCTCCGCGAGGCGCTGCTGGCGACCGGCGACGAGGATCTCATCGAAGCCGCGCCGGACGACTACTTCTGGGGCGAGGGGCGGGACGGCACCGGTCAGAATGTGCTTGGCAGTCTGCTGATGGAACTCAGGTCGGCGCTGCGCGAGGAATAGACCGGCACAGCCCCGGTGCGGCTGGAATAGATGCGGTCTAGGAGAGCCGGGCGAACAGCCCGGTTCTTTTTGGTTTGAGGTTGGCGAAAATGGAACCCTGGCACCTGGCTCTGCGTACTATAAACAGTCCGCGTAAAATCCCCTGAATACGATACGAAAAGTTGATTTATTGGGGCAAATGGGATAGAATATCCGTTCTATCTACGCGGCATCTCGTTCGCTGACTGTACGGTAGTCAATGGGTTATTGGAAGTGACGTATGTCAGGCAGCAATGTCCGTGTACAGGGCCCACAGTATGGCGATTGGAAGAGGAAGGCTGCCCTGTTCCTGTCGAGCCAGAGCCTTTCGCTCTTCGGTTCGATGCTCGTGCAGTACGCGATAATCTGGCACATCACGCTCACCACGCAGTCGGGCGCTATTCTCACCATCGCCACCCTCGCGGGGTTCCTCCCTCAGATCGTCATCTCGCTGTTTGCCGGTGTCTGGGCTGACCGCTACCCGCGCAAGCTGCTGATCATCTCGTCGGACGCGCTGACGGCGGTGAGCACGCTGATCCTGGGCCTGTTCTTCCTGTTCGGCTATGAAGAGCTGTGGCTCATCTTCGTCGTGTCGGGCATCCGCTCCGTCGGCGCTGGCATCCAGCTCCCGGCAGTCAATGCATTCCTGCCGGAGATCGTCCCGACGGACAAGCTGATCCGGGTCAACAGCCTGAATGGCACCATCCAGCCGATCTTCATGATCGCTGCGCCGATCCTGAGCGGCACGATGCTGTCGTTCGCCAGCCTGGAGGCGATCTTCTTCGTTGACGTGGTCACGGCCAGCCTGGCCGTTGGCCTGCTGCTTCTGCTGAAGACGCCCGCACGCCAGCGCAGCGAAGCTCAGCAGGCGATGGGCTACTTCGACGACCTGCGGGCAGGCCTGGACTACGTGGGCCAGAGTGCCGTGCTGAAGACGCTGTTCGTCTTCTTCGGCGTGGTGTTCTTCCTGGTGTCGCCGGTAATTTTCCTGACACCGCTGCTTGTGGCCCGCTCGTTCGGCGAGGAGGTCTGGCGGCTGACGGCGAACGAGGTCACGTTCTTCGCCGGCTCGATCATCGGCGGGGCGATCATGACCGCCTGGGGTGGCTTCAAGAATCACTTCCGCACCATCGGGCTGGCAAGCATCGTCTGGGCGCTGCTCTTCGTCGGGCTCGGGCTGTCGAGGCACTTCACGCTGTATCTGATCGTGATGTTCCTCGCCGGGATGCCCATGCCGGTGTGGAATGCCGGGATTACGACGCTGCTGCAGGAGATCGTCGAGCCGGAGATGCATGGCCGGGTGTTCGGCATGCAGCAGTTGATCGTGTCTACCATCCTGCCCATCGGCATGGTCGTCTTCGGCCCGATTTCGGACGTGGTCACCATCGAGGTGCTGCTCGTACTGACCAGCGCGCTGATGCTGATCCCCGCCGTGTGGCTGTTCTT
>CAZDLX010000001.1:27433-29428 GCA_964506005.1 uncultured Anaerolineae bacterium
AGTGCGACCTCTCGCGGCCCCCTACCGTATTAAGGGTTGGAGTTTGCCGGATATTTATCTGGTTTTTGAGGCCGGTATTAGCTAGGTTGAGTACAGGTACGGTATCCGCCTGTAGATGTAATGCGGACGTTGGAAATGGCGGTGCCTGGCGAGGTAGGTGTTCATATGGCTAGATGGTCGAAACGCGACGGACCGCGCTGGTGGTCCAGGCTCAGAGTACGTATCGGAACTTCGTACGTCGTCGTGACTCTGCTCATCGCCCTGCTGCTTGAGGCGATTGTGCTCTCGGCGGCCTTTCTGTTCGTGTCTTACTCGCCGTTTCTGGGCTGGGTGAACATGGAACGGGTCGATCACGCCGCGCAGCTATACGCGCTGCAGGCATCGCTGGAGGGAGGCGGCACACAGCTCAACCCGGACACGACATTTGAGCCGGACCAGGATGCTTCCCTCGCGCTCTCATCCGGCAGCGATACGCCTCAACTGTCAGCGTTCAGGTTGAGCGTGCCGTACGTAGCCCCCGGCTCGGCGGCTCCTGATATTCTGGGCACGGCTGTGCTCGTGGATACAGCCGGGCGGGTCGTTGCGAGCTCATACCCGGATCGCTACCCCGACTCGGCAGATATTGCCGAAGTGCTGCCCGAGGAGCAGGCGCTCATCCGCGGTGCGCTGAATGGGGAAACCGATGCAAGGATGAAGAACACGCCGCAGGGCATGCACGTCGCCGTTGCGCGGACGGTGTGGAGCCGCGACGAGCAGCCACTGGGCGCAATATACGTGGAGGCCCCGGCGGGGCTGCCCCGCGACCCCAACATCGTGGCAGACGTGCTGGGGATTCTGATCCCCAGCAGCGTCGTCTGGCTGTGTCTTATGCTGCCCATTGGCCTGCTGTTCGGCGTGCTCACGACGCGCGGTATGACCCGGCGCATCGAGCGCCTGGCGGCGGCGACCGCGAGGTTCACCGACGGCGACTTCTCGCAGCGCGTGCCGGTCAAGAGCTCGGATGAGATCGGGCAGATGGAGCGACAGTTCAATACCATGGCCGAGCAGCTCGTGGACAGCTTCGAGCAGCGCCAGGCGCTCGCCGAGCAGAGCGCGCGGCGGGAGGAACGGGCGCGCATCGAGCAGGAGATGCTCTCCGCGCACTATGTCCAGCTCTCGCTGCTGCCCGAGGAGGTTCCCGCGCTTCCCGGCTGGGATATCAAGCCGTACTACCGGCCCGCGCGGCAGGTCGGCGGCGATCTCTACGACTTTCTGTCGCTGCCGGGTGGCCGGATCGGGATCGTAATCGGCGATGTCTCCGGGAAGGGGATGCCCGCGGCGCTCATCATGGCCACCACCTGCGCGATGATCCGCGCCGCCGCGCCCGGACGGGAGTCGCCGGGCGAAGTCCTGGCGCTGGTGAACAACCTGCTCCAGTCGTACATCGCGGACAGCACCACCTTCGCGACCTGCTTCTACGGCATTCTCGACCCGGCCAGCGGACGCCTGCGCTTTGCCAACGCCGGGCACGACCTGCCTTACCTTTCGCGCAACGGAGATATCGTCGAGCTGCGGGCAACCGGAATGCCGCTCGGGCTGATGCCGGATCAGGACTACCCCGAGCAAGAGGTCAGGATCCACGACGACGATCTGGTCCTGTTCTACACCGACGGCGTGGTCGAAACACACAACGCCGAGCGAGACATGTTCGGCAGGCCGCGCCTGCAGGAGCTGCTGAAGGCTGATGGTCACGAGGATCACATCGTCGAGTATCTGCTCGACCGGCTGGAAACCTTCGCCGGCGACACCTGGGAGCAGGAGGACGACATCACCGTGGTGGCAGTGCGGCGCGGGGACTGGGATGGCCGCTCGGGGCGGAGCCAGCCGGTGCCGGCTCTGGTAGGGGAGCGAGGGCCGGACGGCTGAGAGCAGAGGCAAGCTCGCCGGGAATGAACCGGGAACAGGGGAGCCGGGCGCAGCCGCCCGGCTCTCTTCTTATCTGGCGGGCATAGATGC
>CAZDLX010000001.1:29528-34866 GCA_964506005.1 uncultured Anaerolineae bacterium
CCGCTAACCGCGCCGCTACCTGCGCCTGAGACGCAGCATCGTCATGACCAGCATCGCCACAAGGATGCTGCCCAGCGTCACGGAGAGGTACACCGGCACGTTCTCCGCCGGCTCCATGCCGGTCGCGTTGACGATCAGATTGCCCAGCTCGCCGCCCGCGAGGATCGCCGCCAGCCAGTTGAGGAACTCTGCCGCGCGCGCCTCACGGAAGTCGTGGTACTCGGAGGAGTAGTTGAGCAGCAGACCCTGCTTGCGCTCGAAGCGCTCGGCAAGCTCGTCCAGCTTGTGGTAGGCCCGTGCGCGCTGCATAAACTCGACGCGCGTGGCATACGGCGTGATGTCCTCCTGGTACTGCACGAGATCGGCCAGGGCGTTGTGCAGCGTCTCGACCATCGCCCGGCGATCCGGCGGCGTCGTCGCGGCGAGCTCGTCCAGGCGGCGAATGTAGGCGCGCAGGATGGTGTCCTGCAGGTAGATCCACGAGAGCAGCACCAGATAGTGCATGTAGAAATAGGTCGGCGCGAGGCTGGCGTCCTCCAGGCGCAGGCGGCGGCGGTTGTACGCGTTGGCCTCGGCGAGCCGGTGGTTGAACAGCAGCAGCTCGCTGCTGCCGAGCAGGTACAGCCCCATCTCAGCGTCGGTGCTGAGGTTGTCCGACAGCTCACGGGCCACCAGCCAGTCGGCGCGGTTGCGCCAGTCGGTATCCATTGCGCCGATGCCGCGCAGCGCCGCCGCGTGCTGGCTGACAAACCCGTCGATGTCGTCACTTGCCACCGGGTCGGTCTCCAGCAGGACCACGCTCGTCGAGTTGAGCGGGCGCAGCGCGGGCAGCTCGAGCGCCGCCGGGCCGCGGCGCGTGGACAGCCCATCGACCACGTGCGCCTGCACCAGCGTCGAGAGGTCGCGCAGGCCGGTTACCGCAACGAAATCGTCGCTGCCGCGCTCCAGCAGGTGCATAAACCCCCAGCCCGCACGATCCTCCGGCACCAGGCTGCACCAGGCCCCCGTGACGGCGAGCAGCTCGACGTGGATGCCCAGCCGGACGATGCGCACCGCCTCGTCGGGCGTCAGGCCCGGCTCTGACAGAGCCTCTACGCGGGCGTGATACTCCACCATGCCCACACCCGCGCGGTGCAGCACCAGCATCGGCGTGATCTCGATCCACGCGCCGAGCTGCTGCGCGTCGTCTGCCGCCAGCGCGACGTGGTCCAGCAGCAGGCGGTCGGGACCGCAGCGCCAGCGGTCGAGAGCAGGGCGCAGGTCCGCGACCCGCAGCGAGGCGAGCTCGAAGCGCAGCAGTGCGGGATGCCCGCCCGGCGCAACGTTGCGGCTGACGCGCTCGATCACCCGCAGCATCTCCGACTGCTCTTCGTAGTCCGCGTCCGTGTCCGAGACGTAGCAGGCGAGGCGGCGCGCGCGGGCGGCGGCGCGGTCAAGAAAGTCGCGCGGGGCGTCTTTGACGACGAACGTGTTGCGCCAGACGACGCGCATCGAGGTCACGTGGAGGGCAGGTGCCGGGTCGATACTCATGTTAGTCTTGCCTCTCACCTGGATCGCGGTGTATCGTCTCCGCCGGCAGCGGCTGAGGTGTACGAAGTCTAGCAGAGTTCGTGCAGATCGCTATCCGGGCTCGGCTGGCGTGGAAGGCTGCTCGCGGAGGCCCGCCGCCTCTGCCATATCGCGCAGCTCATCGTAGTCCGCGTCGGTGACTGCCGCGAAGCGCTCGGTCAGCCCGGCGGCGAGGATCAGCCGGCCCTGCGGGTCTTTGTGCATGCTGAGCAGGGCCTCCCGAACGGCCTGCCGCTGCTGCGCCGGGACGTGCCTCCCGATCACCCAGGGTGGCTGCGGGCTGGGCCCGAGCGTCTCCACGACGCGCAGCGCACGCGCCAGCGAGGGATCGCGTGCCAGCTCCAGGTCGAGAACAGTGCTGTCAACTGCCGCCGCGTCGAGCCGGCCCGCCGCGACCCGCCGGATGGATTCCTGGTGCGCCCCGGTCTGGTGCACCGCGCCGAAGTAGCCCAGTGTATGCCCGCGAACGGCGAGATGGTAGCGTACAACCCCATAACCGCTCCACGAACCCGGCTCGTTGATCCCCCAGGTGCAGCCGCGCAGATCGTCGAATGAATGCGCCCGGCTGCCTGCCTGGACGATCACGTCGGAGAAGTAGACGGGGCGGCCCGCGTAGCGCTGTCCGCGTGGGATGGGGGCCGCCAGCAGCTCCACGTTCGGATGTGCGCGTCCGGTTCGCCAGATGTATGGCAGCCCGCATATCCAGCAGACATCCAGCGCGCCCGCGTCGAGGGCGGCATAGCGTTCCTGCCAGCCGCTGTCTGCCGCATAACGCACGGAGATCTCCAGCCGGTCGGCCAGCCACCCGGCCAACTGCTCGACGAATGCTTCCGAGTTCTGTGCCTGGCACGTACCGAGAGAAAGAGGCATCACAGGGGCCTGTCCTTCCGCAGACCGGGCTTGCTCGGCTCGATGGGGGTCCTAGAATAGCTCAGGCCGCGTCTGCCGTCGAGAGGGAACGGCCGCACCCTCACGGCGCGACACCGGGCCAAAGGTACTTGACTCACGCTGGCACAAACCGGGGGAAAGGTGTACCATGGGGCCAAACGATGCGTGCCTCAGGGCAGACCCGCTACTGCACCGCCGCCCGCTAACCTGCTCCGGATCACTCGGGGCCAGAAAGTCACAACCGTTCGTCTTGCAGTCACACGCGTATCGCTTCCCCGGCGTGCGTGTTTATACCATGACAGGTGCTCCAGACGGCAAGAAGCCTGAACGCACAGTCTCTGCTTAAGGATGGCCGGTAGCGAGCTACCCGTGCTGACCACGCGAACGGCAAGCACCGCGCCGCACCCGCTGCGGCGATGCATGACCTCATTGCAATCACACTCTGCTTCTCCAGCGAAGCGGGGTTGCTCGTGCCCGGCGTTTCTTGAATTGAAGGCAGGCCTGGAGGCTCGCAGCGGAAGCGAGCTATGGGCACAAACACAGTTGCAGGCACTGGCTGGACTCACCGCCCAGCCGGTTTACGGGAGCGGCCGTTGTAAGCGGAAAGGAGCAGCAGCGGGTAGTTATTGGAAGCTGCCAGTCTGGCCCGTGGAAGACTGTACGACCTCACTGGCACCCTAAGTAGGAGCGACGCAATGAAGAACGTTTATGTTGTGTGTGCAACCGGTATCGCGACCTCGACCATGGTACGTCTGAAGGTCGAGAAGTTCCTGCAGGCGAATGGCATTGAGGCCAACGTCACGCAGTATCGGGTCACAGAGCTGTCGCCCGCTCGCGTCAGGGCGGATGCCATCGTCGCAACGACCCAGATGCCTCCCGAATACCATGAGGTTGCGCCGGTCATCAATGGAATGTCACTTCTGACGGGCGTTGGGGAGCAGGAGAGCCTGCAGGCGCTTCTCGACGTTCTGAAGAACGATAAGGAGGACTAGCATGCAGGGAATTCTCGTAACTATCGGCGAGTTTCTTAACTCGCTTGGCCCGCTCATCGTGCTCCCGGTGGTGATCGCCCTTCTCGGCATCATCCTGGGGCAGAAGTGGGACAGTGCAATCCGGAGCGGCCTGCTGACCGCGGTTGCCTTCGTCGGTATCTTCGTGACGGTGGGCATCCTGGGCGAAGCCGTTAGCACGATCGGCGTGGCGTTTGCCGAGCGCACCGGCACGGGCCTTGACATCATCGACATCGGCTGGCCTGCTGCATCCGCACTGGCATTTGCCACCCCGGTCGGCAACCTGATCATCCCGATCGGCATTGCGCTAAACATCATACTGCTCGTGCTGGGCATCACCCGCACGCTCGACATCGACATCTGGAACTTCTGGCACATGGCGTTTGTCGGCGCCATTGTCCAGTATGTGACCGGCAGCTTCGCGCTCGGGCTGTACGCGGCTGCGCTCAGCCTGGTGATCGGCCTGTTCCTGGCCGACTGGTCGGCGCCGCTGATCCAGAAGTTCTTCAAGCTGCCGGGCATCTCCATCCCGCACCTGCAGTCGGCGGGTTACATGATGCTGGCCGTGCCGTTTGCCTGGCTGATGAACCGCGTCCCGGCGCTGAAGCGCCTGCATGTGGACCCGGATACGACCCGCCGCCGCCTCGGCCTGCTGGGCGAGCCGCTGGCGCTGGGCTTCATCATCGGCTTCCTGCTGGCGCTGTTCGCCGGGCAGAGCTTCGTGGACGTGCTGCTGACGGCGGTGAACATCGCCGCGGTGATGGTCCTGATCCCGCGCATGGTCGCCATCCTCGTCGAGGCGCTGTCGCCGGTGGCTGAGGCCGCCCGTGACTTCATGTCGAAGCGCTTCGCTGGCCGCCCCTTCTACATCGGCCTGGACTCCGCCGTGCTGGCGGGGCACCCCTCGGTTATCTCGGCGGGTTTGCTGATGGTCCCGGTTGAGATCGGGCTGGCTCTGCTGCTGTCGCCGCTCGGCAACCGCACGCTGCCCTTCATCGACCTCGCCGACGGCGTGTTCGTGGCGGCGATGCTCGCGCCGCTGGTGGCGGGCGACATCATCCTCACCGTCGTGCTGGGCGCCATCGTGATGGGCGTCGGCCTGATCTTCACGACGCTGCTGGCGCCTGCCGTCACCGATATGGTGACGTCGGGTGGCACGGCGCTGGTCGAGCTCCCCGCCGATTACGCGCAGTACACCGTCATGAGTGACGGCGCGGTCCCGGTAAGCTACGGCCTGTACTACTTGTTCACCACGCCGGTCGTGGTGGCTATCATAGTCAGCCTGCTGCTCACCGTCGGGCTGTACTTCCTCAAGACGCGCTACGTGCTGGGCGAGGATATCTTCGCCGAAGAGGCGGAGACTCCCGCCGGGGGTGCGGTGGCCTCGGCGGGAGACTAAGTGTAACGACGCGGGGGAGCCCGTCAGGGCTCCCCCGTATGCCGCCGTAACAGCGGTACAGGGGAGGCGTAATGGACGAATGGCTGCTGAGCTTATCGGGTGACTGGGGCCCGCTGCTGCTGGACTTCTACCTGAAGAACAGCGCGTGGATCAGTACCGTCGTGGTTGTGTACGGGGCCTTCCTGCTGCTGTCGTGGTGGAACCTGCGGCGGATGCGGGATCACCTGCGCGAGGAAGTGAAGGGGCAGCTCGACAAGCGGCCCGGCAAAGTGGATAAAGAATCGCTCCGCATCCCATGGAATGAGGCGCTGGGCCTCAGCCGCTTCCCTTTCATCGCGGCGGAGTGGGGCTTCCTGCCCCGGCGCGTCTCGCTCGACAACCTCCAGGCACTGGTTTCGCTGGACGACTTGCTGCCCCGGCCTGAGCGCCCGCTGCCAGGGGTGCGGCGTGACAACAAGCGCTCCACAAAATC
>CAZDLX010000001.1:34966-63645 GCA_964506005.1 uncultured Anaerolineae bacterium
ACTTCACCCGTAAGGGACATCACCTTGTACACCATCCTCGTTGTCGACGATGACCCGTGCGTACGCGAACTGGTCAGTATCATATTCGAGAGCCGGCCATACCGGATACTGGAAGCGGAGTGCGCCTGCCAGGCGATCCAGCTGGCGCGCGATGTGCGCCCCGACCTCGTCCTGTTGGATGTCGTGCTGCCGAACAGCATCAGCGGGCTCGAAGTGTGCAGCACCCTGAAAATGGACCCGGTTACACGTTCCATCCGTATTATCATGCTGTCCGCGATGGCCGACCCGCGCGACATCCACCGCGGACGCGAGGCCGGGGCGGACGGCTACCTCACCAAGCCGTTCCGGCTCGCCAACCTGATCCGCACGGTTGAAGGGGCGCTCTCGTGGCGGCGGTTGCCCGGAAGCTAAGCATGCGGCAGCTGGCATGAGGAAAAGTCCCCATTTTGGCCGGGCGAAAAGCGCGGCATAATAGCCCTAATATTCTTGCTTCATGAGGTTAAGAGCTCGGCTGTCCCCCTGGCTAGTTGCCCAACCCTGTCAGGATGGCAGCCGCTCTTGATTCTCGGCGCTCCCCCGTGGTTGCATGATCGAGCCACAGATCAACGGGTAGGAGTTCGGGCGAGTAACCTTCACGCTGGAGGGGCCCCGGGCGGCTAGTTCATGACCGTCCGCAGCATGTAAGTCGTGTCGCTCAGGCGGTGAGCCAGCAGATTCGCCATGTAGCGGTGGAAGTCCGTCGCCACGGCGGGCTGCTCGGCTTCGAGCCGTTTGAGCCCGGCGGGTGAGAGGTACGAGACACTGCCCGTCGCCTCCATCATGACGGATGCAGTCGCCGGAGTGCCGAGGTAGAACCCCAGCTCGCCGACGATGGTGCCGCTCTTCATCGTCCGCAGCCGGACGGGCTCGCCGGTATCCATCTCAAGCTGGATGGTCACCTCGCCGCTCTCGATGAAATACACGCCCTGTGACGGCTCCCCCTGGCGAATCAGGCACTCGCCGCATATCACTTCCCGGCGCTCCATGTAGCTGAGCAGCACGTCGACGTGTGCCGGAGAGCTGAGCGCCCCGGCGAGGTGTTCGCGCAGGTTGCGCTGGGCCTCCGCCTGCACCTGCTGCTCTGTGAACAAGAGCTCCTCGCACCACTCGACGCCGTGATCGAGACTGGCGAAGAACTTTACGCCGCGCGCCTGCTCGGTGATACCGCCCTGGCTGAGCTGCTCCCGCACCGTGGCAGGGACCGACGTCAGCAGCAGCTTCGCGCCGTGCTTCTCGACGAGCTGGCACATGCGCGTGAAGCTCAGCGCTGCCGAGCTGTCCAGGCCAGTCACCCGCCGGAAGTCGAGCACGACGAAGCGCACCGGCGGCTCGCCGCCGCGTGCCAGCTGCTGCCGCACCGAATCGAGCAGGTGATCCGCCGTGCCGAAAAAGATGAAGCCCTGCAGCTCCAGGATGTGGATCTGCTCCCCGCGCTCGCGCAGCCAGGCACGTACCGCTTCCGGGCGCTCGACGGTGCTGGCGTAGCTGCGGGCGCTGAATGCGTGCTTGATCACGTCGATGCGGCTGTAGCGCACGACGAACAGGGCCACGGCGATGCCGAGCCCGATGGCGACGCCCGGCAGCACGCCCACCACCGCGATGACCAGCAAAATCAGCAGGACGATGGCGTAGTCGGCGGTGGGAAGCTGCCGCCGCGCGTCGATGACCCACTCCGTCAGAAACGAGAGCCCTAGCAGCAGCAGCACCATACCCGCCACCGGCCTGGGGATGTAGGCCAGCATCGAGCTGCCGAGCAGCAACACCGCCACACAGACTGCCGCCGCCGCAACGCCGACGAACCGGCTGCGCGCGCCCATGCGGCGGCTGAGTGACGAGAGGCTCAGCGTCTGGTAGCCGATCGCCCCGCCCGCCAGCCCGGCGAGGATGTTGGCGATGCCGGCTGCGCGCAGCTCGCGGTCGAGGTCGACGTCCGCCTCAGCCGCCAGCTCGATCCCCCGCGCGTTGAGCAGCAGCTGCAGCGCGCATACGACGAGGATGGTCGCAATCTGCCCGGCCTGCGACAGGATCAGCGACCAGTTCGCCTGGAGCAGCCAGGGCGTGGCCAGCGGCTGCCAGCCTGCCCGCCCGGGCATCGCCTCCAGCAGCCAGCCGCCTTCCTGCGCTGCGGCCAGCGAGCTGCCTGAGAGCCACATTACGAGGTAGAACAGCGCCCCCGCGCCGAGCAGGAACCCGGGCAGGATCAGGAAGTGCTCGCGCCGCCTGAGCACCCAGAGCAGCAGGGCGGCGAAGGCGAGGCTCGGCAGCCACCGGGGCAGCGCCGCAGGGTCGAACAGCTCGATTATCTGCCCGGCGCTGGCCGGCACACCGGCAAGCACGTCAAACCCGCCGAGCAGGAGCAGCCAGCCGGTGCCCGCCAGGAAGCCGCCCGTCACCGGGTAGGGGATGAAGCGCACGAGGTCGCCCTTCTTGAAGATGCCAAGCAACAGCAGGAACACGCCTGTCAGTGAGGAGGCGATCACAAACGAAGCGATCACGGTCGCAAGCGGGGCCTCGCCGCGCGCCGCGAGCGTCGAGGCGAGCGTGGCAGCCATCACGGCGAGCAGCGCGCTGGGGCTGTCTTGCACGCTGCCGATGACACCGGGCAGGGAGCCGGTTAGCGAGATGACCAGCAGCACGATGACGCCGGTCATCAGGATGAGCCCAAAGCCGGTAGCAAGATCGGCGGCGAGCGGCCCGGAGAAGATGAGCGCCGAGTACGAGATGATGATCATCACCTCGATCGTGCCGATCACCAGCCCGGCCATGAGGCTTGCCAGCAGAGTGTCGGTCTGCAAGAGCGACGCCAACCGCTGTCTCACAGAGTTCGGGCGAACCGTGGGCTGCACGCGCATGAGCCGCCTCCGTGGTCGCGCTGCACAAAGAAGTTCCGGCCCGCACGGTTGGCGAGCCGGAACTCAGGCAGAAACCGGTGCTACCACCCCGCGGGGGGTACCGTGAAACCGACCTGCGAGCAGCCGAAGGTGCTGTTGTCGCCCGGCACGCCGTAGCTGCATGCGAAGTTGTATGCGAAAAGCGGCTGAGCACCCGGCATGGGGACACCCTTGTTGAAGTCGAACCGGGCAGCCTCATAGCCGACGATGCTGGCGTACTGCCAGACGACGGACGACCCGTCAACGCCGACAACCTTCCAGTTGCCATTCGGGCAGCCTGCCTGCTTCGGCGTGGGCGACGGCGAGAGCTGGGCGATGGTCGGGTTCTCCGCAGTGATGTCGAAGAACGAGCGTCCGTTCTTCTGCGTGGTGAACCAGCCTGTCTGGATCACTCTCGCCGTGATAGGGTTGCGGCCCGGCGCGGTGTTGCCGCCTTTGTTCTGGCACAGCGCCGTGACCCTCGCGTAGCCGGTCAGCACCGCCGCGTAATCCGTGTTGCCGGTGCCGCGCAGGTCGCCCTCTGCCTCCAGCGAGCCGATTCGAAAAGTGATACTCCCGAGCGCCCACTTGCCCGCCCAGGCGGTCGAAACGACCGAAACCAGAATGATGAGCAGGAGTGCCACTGCCAGTGTTTGACGTCGAAGCTTTGATTTCATATTCATTCCTCTGCCAATGCTCTCGGCTACTACCGGTGACAGGATAAACGGCGCGGGGTTGGCTGCGCCACGCTCAGCATAGCTCCCCGGTGGCTGGTGCAGGGCCCGTCACGGCCCGCCCCCTCACAGCGGACGTATGGACCGCATCCGTTCGAGCTCCGCCTCCGCGCCAAGCTCTGCGAACGTTTGCCATGCCTGCTCCCAGAGCGCCTCGCCGCGCTCCGGGTCTCCGCCGTGCAGCTCGTACTCAGCCCAGTCTCGCAGCGTGCGGGCCCGCTCGCCGGGGATGCCAAGCTCCTCGTAGACGTCGGCGCTGCGCGCGAAGCAGTCGCGGGCGCTGTGGGGGCGCGGCTTCCCGACTCGCCCGTAGGCCAGCATCACGTCCTCGCCCTTGTGGGCAGCGATCTGGCCCAGGATGCGCCAGGCGAAGCCCTCTTCCTCACGCGAGTCCGCGTGGTCGGCGAGGGCCAGTGCGTACTGCGCCGCGTCGAGCGCTGCGTCCGCGCCGCCCTGTGCCAGGCATGCCTGGGCGAGATTGGCATACGTCGCCGACAGCCCACCTGCGCCGGCGGTGTCCGCCATGCGGATGACCTCGCGCAGGCTCTGCTCGGCGGCGGCGTAGTCGCCCAGCATGTTCTGCGCCGCCCCGACGTTGCTCAGGTACAGCATCTCGCCGCTGCGGTTACCCATCTTGCGGGCGTTCTCCAGCGCCTCGCTGTAGCGCGCGAGGGCCAGCTCATAGTCGCCTTTGGACTCCGCCAGCACGCCCAGGTTGTTGAGCAGCGGGATCGCCCCGGCGCGGTCGCCCAGTTTGTCGAGCAGGGCCAGCGCCCGCTCGAAGTAGCGGCCCCCCTCCTCGAAACGGCCCTGCGAAGCGTTTACGACGCCGAGCAGGTTGTAGCTGCTGGCAAGCTCCCGGCTGGCCTGCATCTGCTCGCCGAGCTGCACGGCAAGCTCCGCGCAGCTCTCCGCGCCGGGGATGTCACCCGTCCGGAACAGCCCCGCGCCACGCAGCCGCACCGCGCGGATGGACTCAATTCCGCCGCCTGCCTGCGTGGCGAGGGACTCGGCGCGCTCGGCACTCTCGATGAGCGCGCGCAGCTCGCCCTGCTCAAGCCGGGCGTTGGCGATACCGCACCAGCCGCGCGCCTGCGCCGCGACGTCGCCAGCCGACTCCGCCTCGGTCACCATCTCGGTGAAAGCCTCAATTGCCTCGGTGTAGCGGCCCAGCCAGTGCAGCACATCGCCGAGCCCCTCGTAGCTGTCGACTCGCTGGCGCCGGGCTTCCTCGCCGGCTGTGCGGCTCCTGGCGATGAGGTCGAGCGCACAGGTGTAGTGCTCGACAGCCGCCTCAAGCGCGAAGATGTCTTTGGCGTGTTTGCCGGCGCGCACGTACCACGCAGCCGCCTCGTCGTACGCCTCGGCGCGCTCGTAGTGCTCGGCGATGCGCCCTGCCTGCTCGCCCGTCCGCCAGTCGCTGCGCGCGCTGAGCCAGTCGGCGACCTGCTTGTGGTACCGGCGGCGCAGCCGCTTGAGCACGCTCTCGTACGTCACGTCGTGCAGCAGCGCGTGACGGAAGATGTACTCGTGGGTGTCTGCGAACGTCGGCGACTCGCGGGGGAAGACGAGCTCGCGCTCGTGCAGGCGGCGATATGGCGCTCCCCCCGCGGGCTGGCGGCTGCCCCCTGATGTGCCGCCGGTGAGCAGCGTATCGACCGCACTATCCCAGAAGATGCGCCCGACGACGGAGGCGCATTGAAGCGTCTGCCGCTCGGCCGGGGGCAGAGCATCCAGCCGGGCCTGCAGCACACCCATCAGCGTGGGCGGGACCACCTGCTCGACGAGACGGTCCATGTGCACCTGCCAGCCGTCCTCGGCGGTGACGATCACGCCCTCTTCGATCAGCATCATGATGACTTCTTCGACGTAGTACGGGTTGCCCTCCGCCCGCTCGATGATCAACCCGCGCAGCTCGTCGGGGATGTCGGGCAGCCGCCGTAGAATCTCGTCGACGAGCTTGTGGCTGTCCTCCGCGCTGAGTGGGTGCAGGTCGAGCCGGGTGACGGGCAGGCCCTGCCCCGCCCACGACTGGCGGCGCTCGAACAGCAGCGGGCGCGTCGTAGCGACGACGAGCAGGGGCAGATCGGGAGACGTCTGCAGGATGTGGTCGATCAGATCCAGCGAGCCCGCGTCCGCCCAGTGTACGTCCTCGAGCAGGATGACGATGGCCCGCTCGCGGGCCATCCGCTCGAGCAGCTCCGTGAAGTCGTGCAGGGCGCGGTCGCGGATCTGCTTGGCATCGTTGAGGATGCCCTGAAGCTGCGGATCGTCTGCGAAGTCGAAGCCGAGCACGTGCCCGACGAAAGGCAGGCACTCCTCCGCCTCTCTGCCTGCCAGCTCGATCAAGCCATTGCGCAGCTTGGCCCGCTTCTTCTCGTCCCCGTCGCTGTCGTGGATCTCGAACCGGAAGGCGAACAGATCGCGGATCAGGGCGTATGGAATTGTCGCCTTGTCCTCGGTGGCCCGCCCCTTCAGGAGGTGGATGCGCGCCGGATGCACGTCCAGCCAGTTCTCAAACTCGTACAGCAGGCGCGACTTGCCGACACCTGCTTCCGCCACAACCGCCACGAGCCGCGCCGGGCCGCGCTCAGGTGCAGGCTCGACGACGTCCTCCGTAATGGTCTGCAGCCGCCTGAGCTCCGCCTGCCGGCCAATCATGCGCGTCTCAACGCCCATCACGCCGCGCGAGTACATCCGGAACGTGCGGGGGCGCGCACCATGCACGAGGTACACGGGGATGGGCTCCGCCTTGCCTTTAACGCGGATCGGCTCCAGCGGCTCGACCTCGAACAGCCCGCGCACGTGGCGGTAGGTGTCGCGCGAGATCAGAATGCCGCCCCTCGGGGCGGCGTGCTCAAGCCGGCTGGCGGTATTGACCGTATCGCCCATAGCTGTGAACTCGGTCGTCGTGCCGACGTTGCCGAGCAGCACCACGCCGGTGTTGATGCCAATCCGCATCTGGAGGTCAGGCGCGCCGGGCCCGTTGACGAACTCGCCCAGCGCCGCCTGCATGTCCAGCGCCGCGTGGATGGCCCGCTCGGGGTCGTCCTCCCGCGCCGCACCCGCGCCGAACAGCGCCATGATAGCGTCGCCAATGTGTTTGTCGATGGTGCCCGCATGGTCGAGAATCGCCGTGTCGAGGCGCTCCCACAGCGCATTCATCATCTCGCTGACTTCTTCGGGGTCCATCGACTCGGACATCGCGGTGAAGCCCGACACGTCGGCAAACAGCACGGTGACCTGCTTGCGCTGCTGCTCGGCGGAGGGCTGCTGCAGGCTGGCAAGCCGCGCCCGGAGCGGCTCCAACGCGGTATCGACGACCTGGTCGCCGAGCACCGGTCGTTGTAGTTCGAGGGCGGCAATGGCCTGTTCTAGGCTCGCGCGCTCATCCACAGCTCACGACGTTCTTCCGTAACTGGTGCGACCGTGACAGAGTGATACGCCAGCAGCGCCAGTCGCTGGCCTAACCTGCGGAATCCCAGCGTGAAATCGGCGAGGGCGCCGCCGGTTGCAGCTTGAGTTGGAGAGGCAGAGCCCGCTGGCAGTCGCCCGCAGAACGGCTGGTTCGTAGTAGCTGGTGACGTAAGCTCCGTGACATGTGCGAAGACTCTCGCAGGTGTGGAGCGTGAAAAGGCTGTAGAATATTGTAGCTAATGGCGATACAATTAGTCAACAATATGGCAGAGACCGGCATGAGTTGGCCGGCTGTACTGTGCAGGTTGCCGACCAGGCTGGTTGGGGGCCCGCCAACTCCACTTCCCCAGCCGGACCTCCCCATGCGCTGCCCTGAATGGCAGTAATCCGCCGCGTTCGTCTCACAACTCGCGCCGCAGGTCTCGGCAGCGCCGCCCGGTACAGCCGGGCGGTGATTCCAGGCGTATGGCTGCGCCAGGCAGAGGAGGATCGCCTTGCAGGATCTACTCGCGAGCGTCACCCTGTTCAAGAATCTGAACGAAGCAGATCTGGCGCGGGCAGCCGCGCTTGTGCAGGAGATCGACGTCGCGGCGGGCGACATCCTCTTTCATGAAGGCGATGCGAGCGCCTGTGCCTACATCATCTGCGCGGGTCAGGTGGAGGTCATCAAGCGCTCGCAGGGGCGTGACATTCTGCTTGCCGTCGAGGGGCGGCGCGGGGTGATCGGCGAGATGTCGCTCATCGATCGGACGCCGCGCACGGCGACGGTGCGGGCGCGCACCGATGTACACCTGGCGGTGATCGGCCAGGAGCAGTTCGATCACCTGCTCGCTACCAGCCCGTCGGCAGCGCGGGCCATAACCGAGACGGTGCTCAGCCGCTGGCGGAAGAACCAGTCTCTGCTGCGACAGGCGGAGAAGATGACCCAGCTTGGGACGCTCGTCGCGGGCATGGCTCACGAGCTCAACAACCCGGCGGCGGCCCTGCGAAGCGGAGCGGAGGCGCTGCGCAGCACGCTGCCCCAGGTGGAGCAGACCTACCAGCGGCTGCGCTCGTTCGAACTCACCGGCGAGCAGCAGCGCGAGCTGGCCCGGCTGACGTCGGCCGTCGAGAGCCTCGGCAGCGATACCCCGGCGCTCGGCGCGCTGGCCCAGAGCGACCTCGAAGCCGAGTTCGAGGCGCATCTGGAGCGCTGTGGTGTGCCGGATGCCTGGCAGTCGGCTCCGCTGCTGGTCGAGCTGGGCTACGATACGGCGGGTCTTGCCGCGCTCACGGCGGCGTTCCCCGGCGAGCAGCTAGCCGCTGTGCTCGATTGGCTGGAGGCACGCCACGCGATCCAGTCGCTGCTGGCGGAAATCGGCAGCGGGGCGCAGCGAATCACCAAGGTCGTCGGCGGGCTGCTGACTTATGCCCATCTCGACAGCGGCACTGTGGAGCACTTCGACATCCATGAGGCGCTGGACGACGCGCTGCGGGCGGTCGAAGACAAGCTCGCAGCGGACGTTGCGGTTCACCGGGTCTATGCGGCTGACCTGCCCCCGGTCGAAGGCTACGGCACGGAGCTCGAACAGGTGTGGCGGCATCTCGTGGACAATGCCGCCGATGCCCTGAACGGCAGCGGCGACCTCACGCTGCGTACGCGCCGGGACGGGGCTGGCGTGTGCGTCGAGGTCGAGGATAACGGGCCCGGCATTCCGCCCGAGGTTCAGGCGCGGATCTTCGAGCCGTTCTTCACCACGAAGCCGCCGGGAAAGGGTGCCGGGCTGGGCCTGTACACCTCGTATTCAATCGTGGCGCTCAAGCACCGGGGCGAAATCACCGTCGAGTCCCAACC
This sequence comes from uncultured Anaerolineae bacterium, assembly GCA_964506005.1. Taxonomy (GTDB): domain Bacteria; phylum Chloroflexota; class Anaerolineae; order Aggregatilineales; family UBA3940; genus UBA3940. The sequence continues at coordinate 43,861 of CAZDLX010000001.1, forward strand.
CGGCAGAACGGTCTTCCGGGTCTGGCTGCCCACCACATTGCCCCACTCGTAGCAGCCCGGGCTATCGCCTCAAGCGGACAACTCAACGCGATCCACTGCGTAGAAGAGATAGAGTCTGTGCACAACGGTCGAGCCGGCATGCGGCAGGTATCCGCCGGACGGCAGTCTGCCGCGACCGGTCTATCAGATGAGGGGACAAAATGTCACGCGTGTTAGTCACGGGAGGAACCGGCATTCTCGGGACGGAGCTGCGCCCCCGTTTGGATGCAGCCGGTTACGCAGTGCGGATTATGAGCCGCCGCGCGCCGCAGCCCGGCGAGGATGCTGGCGTTGAGTGGGCGCAGGCGGACATTAACACAGGCGACGGCCTGCCTGCCGCTGTGCGGGATGTGGACACCATTATCCATGCTGCCAGCGCCGGCTTCGGCGACTCGTACCGGGCCGACGTGCAGGGGACGCGCCGCCTGCTTGAGGCGGCGCGCGAGGCAGGCGTCGGGCACTTCATCTATATCTCTATCGTGGGCATTGACCGGATCGACTACGAATACTACCGGCACAAGCTTGAGGCCGAGAAGCTGATCGAGCAGTCGGGCATGCCCTTCTCGATTCTGCGCGCGCCGCAGTTCCACGCGCTGGTGGATGCGATCCTGGCGCGGCTCGTCCGCTTCCCGGTGGCGTTCGTCGATACGCGTTTCATACTGCAGCCGATGGACGAAGGCGAGGTCGCGGACCGGCTCGTCGAGCTTGCCAGAAGCGGGCCATGCGGCAGGGTGCCGGACATCGGCGGGCCGGAGATCCGCCGCATGCGCGATCTCACGCGGGCCTGGCTGGCGGCGCGTGACAGGCGGGCGCTGATCGTCGGCGTGCCGTTCCCCGGCGGGCTGTGGGCCGGCTGGCGCAGGGGCCTGACGACCGTCCCCGGCAACCCGCAGGGCGTGGTGACGTTCGAGCAGTGGCTGGCGCGCAAGTACGGCGGGTGAGAGTCCGGGGCGACCCGCTGGAATCAGGAGAGCCGGGCACGCGGCCCGGCTCTCTGCGGTGGGGAGAGGTTCCGGTTACACGGCAGCGTGCTCGTGGAGGTCCGCGCTGGAGACCGGAGCGTGCTCGGCAATCAACTGCCGGGCAGCATCCAGCTTGCCCCAGGTATTCCACAGCAGCACGCCGCGCACCTCGCCGGCCCTCACGTAGTAGATGGTTCCCTTGCGGAATGGCTCCTCCCAGCGAACGGTCGTGTCGAGCCTGGAGCTGAGCTCCCCAACCGCCTCGTAGCCCAGCTCGAACAGGTCGGAGTAGAAGTACGGCAGGTGGTGGTAGGGCTCGTCGCGCCCTGCCATGTTGCGGCCCGCCGTCCGCCCCATCGTGTTGGCGTTGTCCTCATGCTCGACGCGCATCCGCTGGCCCAGGATAGGGCTGTAGAAGCGGGCGACGTCCCCGGCGGCATAGATATCCGGCACGGTCGTCTGCAGGTGCGCGTTCACCACGATGCCGTTATCAACCTCCAGCCCGGCTTCCTCGGCCAGCTCCACGTTGGGCTGGATGCCGATCCCCGCCACAACGGCGTCTACCTCCAGAACCAGGCCGCTCTTTGTACGAACGGCGAAGCCATCGTCCTGCCGCTCGACGTCTGCCACAAACTCGCCGCCGCGGACGTCCACGCCCTGCTCGCGGTAGTAGTCGTTCAGGAAGCGCGCGAGGTCGGGCGGGAAGAGCGCCGCCCCGATGCTCTCCTCAGGGAAGAGCATTGTGACCTCGCGCCCGTTCATCGCCAGCGCTGCCGTGATCTCAGCGCCGATGAAGCCGCCGCCGATCACGGCGAAACGGCGGCGCTCCTGGGCCGTTTCGCGCAGGCGGCGGTAGTCCGCCAGCGTGCGGTAGTAGATGATGTCGTCGCCGCCAAAGGGCAGCCGGCGGGGCCGCCCGCCGGTCGCCAGCAGCAGCCGGTCGTAGCCGTAGGTGCGGCCCGACCTGTCCTCCACGGTGTGGGCCTCGGCGTCCAGCGAGACGATTCGCTGGCCCAGATACATCGTGACGTCGTGGCGGTCGGTGGAACGCCAGATCTCGTCGAGCGGCTTGCCCTTCCACAGCCCTTTCGACAGCGGCGGGCGGTTGTAAGGGAGCGTACTCTCAGCGCTGATCAGGCCGATAGAGCCGTCGGCATCGACCTCACGTATCCCTGCCACCGCCGCGTCGGCTGTCATCCCTCCCCCGACGATCAAGTAATCGTAGTGCATGCCAACCCCTCTCATAGTCCACATCTGACGTGAAGCCGGTCAGACCGCAGCCGCCTCCGTCTGCGCGCGGCGGATGGCGTCGAGCAGCGACCGGTGTGCGCGAACGAACTTCTCGACGCCTTCGTCCAGCAGGCGGTCGGTAACCTCGTCGATCAAGATGCCGCGTGCAGCCAGTGCGTAGAACGTGTGCTGCGCGCCCGCGATATCGTGTGTGATCGCCGGCGCAATCCTGCCGTGGTCGAGGAAGGCGTCGATGGTGCCCAGGGGAGCGGTGTTGACGGTGTGGGCGCCAATCAGCGCCTCAAGGTACATGACATCGGAATAGGCGGGGTCCTTGGTGCCCGTGCTGGCCCACAGCGGCCGCTGCACGTGCGCGCCCTGCGCGGCAAGGGCGTGGAAGCGCGGTGAGTCGAACGTGCGCTGGAAGCCCTGGTAGACGAGCTTCGCGTTGGCGATACCCGCGCGGCCCTTGAGCCGGGCCAGCTCCGCTGCCGCCGCCGGGTCGCGCGCTATGCGGTCATCCAGCATGCGGTCGACGAGCGTATCCACCCGGCTGACGAACAGCGAGGCCACCGAGCGCAGCCGGTCGATGGCCTGCCCGGCTGCTGCCCGGCGCTCCAGCGCTCGCAGGTAGGCAGTCATCACTTCTCCGTACATCGCCTGGCTGAAGATCAGCGTGATATTGATGTTGATGCCGTCGGCGAGGCTCTCTTCGATGGCCCGCAGGCCTTCGCGGGTGGCCGGGATCTTGATCATCAGGTTGGGCCGGTTGACGACCTGCCACAGGTGGCGCACCTGTTCCAGCGTCGCCTGCCAGTCGTGGGCCAGCAGCGGCGATACCTCCAGGCTGACGTAGCCGTCGAGCCCGCCCGTAGCCTCGTACACCGGGCGGAACAGGTCGGCTGCCTGCTGGATATCCGTGACTGCCAGCGCCTCGTAAAGCTCGTCCGGCGGCAGGCCCTCTCGCGTGAGCTGCTCGATCTCCTCGCCGTAGAGGTCGCTGCCGGTGATGGACGCCTCGAACATCGACGGGTTGGACGTGATTCCGGCGACGCCTGCCTCGATCAACCGCCCGATCTCGCCGTTGCGTAGAAGCTCGCGGGAGAACGTATCACACCACAGGCTCTGCCCTATCCCGGCGAGCTGTTTAACTCTCGGGTGCATGTCTCACCTCCAAAACGTTCCATATACAAGCTGGCGCGCCGGGGCTAATCCGGACGCGCCAGCGGCTCTTCGAATCTGAAACCTTCGTCCTCGGCTGGAAGTGGCTGGTCGTGCAGCGCGCGGAAGACGCAGCGCCCATGCCCTGCCTGGAAACGCTCCTCGCGCCGGACACGCACGCCGAGCAGCCGTTCCAGGCTCGAAACCGTGACGCTGCACAGGGCAGGGCGCTCGAGGGCTACGCTCAGGAAGGGGCAGTTGCGCTCGATAAGCAGCAGGTCGCCGCCCGACTCGGCAACCTCGGTGAAAGGGTCATTCTCAATATAGATGCCGCGCAGCGCCTCGACGCGCTCGGCGAGCGACAGCCCTTGCAGCCGGGGCAGCCACGCCCGCACGCGCCGCTCGGTGAGCGAGGCGAGGATGGCACGCAGCGCCGCGGGGCCCATCTCCTCGCCAATCGCGTCGATGAGTTCGAGGGTCAGCCGGTCATACTCCTTGGGGAACAGGTGCTCGCCTGCCGCGGTCAGCACGTAGACCCGTGTGGGGCGGCCCACCCGGCCCTCGCCGTCGTACGGCGCGGTGGTAATCCAGCCCTCGTTCTGCAGGTAGACAATCTGCTGGCGCACTGCCTCGTAGGTGATACCGAGCTGTTCGGCCAGCCCGGCGGTGGTGGCCTGCCGGTCTCGCTTGACGAGCAGCAGGATGGCGCGGCGGATATCGGATAGCTCGTCCAGTGGCGTAACCATGCTGTCATCTGCCCCTTTTAGATGCCTCAGCTTCTGCACGTGAGCAATAAGTATCTCTGACAGTACTAAGTGCGAAACAAAAATACAAGTCTTTTCTTGTAAAATCCCTGTTTTGGTCCTGTTTGTATGCCAGGTTGGCGGCCCTGCCCTGGGCATTTTCCGTTGACTTACTAGAACAAATGGCTTATTCTGGGGGTATCGTTCGCTATTGGAGGATTTGCGATGCCGTACCAATTCGAACTTAGCCAGCAAGTTAACCAGCCCCCTGAGCGTGTGTTTTTCGCCTTCACCAACAGCCCGATGCTCGCCACATGGTGGTGCGATTGGGCCTTCCTGACCCCGAACCGGGGGCATACGCTGTACATGTACTGGGAGACGGGCTTCCAGGCGATGGGCCAGTACACCGAACTCAGGTCACCGGAGTATATTGCCTTCACCTGGGTAGACGGCGCTTCGCCGCCGTGCAAGGCCGCTGTGACGCTGACCGCGTCGGACGGCGGGACCCGCGTGGACCTCGCTTTCTCGGAGATCGACAACGAGGATCAAGCCCGGCAGCTCGAAAAGCACTGGCGAGATGGACTCGAGAATCTGGCCTCGGTGCTGGAGACGGGTGCCGACCTGCGCGAGACCCGCCGCCCGATGATGGGTGTCTACCTCGGCGATCTGGTGGGCGAGGACACCGCCGCGCGGTACGGGACATCGCATGGCATTGTGCTGGAAGGCACTCTTGAGGGCTTAAGCGCCGAGGCTGCCGGGTTGAAGGGCGGCGATGTGCTGGTCGAAGCTGACGGCCAACCTTTGAAGGAGTACAGCGACCTGATGCAGGTGATGGAGGGCCGGGTAGTCGGTGAAGTTGTGGAGGTCGCCTACCTGCGAAACGGCGAGCAGCACACCGCGGCGATGGAGCTCAAAACCCAGCACATACCGGAAATCCCGCGTGACCCCAACGAGCTGGCCGACCAGCTTGCAGCCAAATATGCGGAGGCCAACCAGGTACTGGCGGAGGTTCTCGACGGCGTCAGCGAGGAGCAGGCGGCCATCGTGCCCGCGCCCGACGAGTGGAGCATCCGGCAGATCGTCGCCCACTTGATTGCGAACGAGCGCGACGAGCAAACGACCATCGGCATGCAGGTGGGCGGCTTCGGCGACGTGTTCAGCTACAACAACAACTCGCTGGTCCGCATCGAGCCGCTGCTGGCCACCTACCCGTCGATACCCGAACTGCTGGATGCGCTGCATCGCACCCAGGCGGAGACGGTCGCCGCCGTTCGGCATCTGCCGGCGGACTTCGTCGAGCGGCGGGGCAGCTACGACCGGCTGGGCAGAGTGCTGCTGGAGGATGCGGACAGCCACTACGGGCTGCACGTCGAGCAGATCGAAGGGGCCAAGGAAGCCGCTCTGGCCGGCGGATAGCGCCGCCCGGCTTTGAAGCCGCAAGCTGTAACGGGCAGCGAGGGCCGAGAATCACACCGGGCGGGGTTCCCCGCCCGGCTGCGTTTTGCCGTGCTGGCTGAGCCCTCGCTAGGGCGCGGCGACATGAACGGTGTGCAGAATCACCGTCTCAGTTGACAATAGCTCGCGGTCGCTCGCGGTGATCGTCAGGTAGTTGTAGTCGTACCAGGGCCGCGCCCAGATCGTCATCAGCAGCCAGTAATCCCGCGGGGCCTGGATGTCCGCCGGCACCGGGATCACGACGACCTGCGGCACGATCTGGCCGGGCAGCCAGGCCGTGGCGGGCGGTGAGCTCATCGGGACGTCAGTCTGCGTCACGTTGACCAGGTCGGGGAACTCCTCCATGTGCACCGACATCCCGTACTCGTCGTCCTGGCGACCGTTGGCGCGCCAGTAGAGGGTCACTGACAGGGTGCCTGAGCTGGGCGTCAGCGGCTCTTCGGCGACGCGGTAGCCAACCAGCTCCAGCCGTCCGTCCAGGTACTGCACGGAAACCGGCGTCGCCAGCCAGCGGGCCTCGACGGCTGGCAGCAGAAACTGGTATGCGGCCAGCAGTATGACCCAGCTCAGTGCGCCGGCAATCACGAACCGCGCCACCTGCGGGGCCTGTGCCCGGCCAGCCTCTCGCAGCGTGTGTTCCATCACCCCGACGAGTACGAGCGTCCCGCCGAGGATCTCGAACAGCTCCTCGAAGATCTGGTGACGGTAGCAGTCGATGACTGTCACGTCAAAGCAGCCCCGGAAGATCACGAAGTCCTCGATGACCATCCCGCCTGCCGCCATCAGCGCGAGCCCGCCGAGGATCAGCGCCGGCGCCAGCTTCTGCCCCCTCCACTGCCGCCGGAATATGGCGATTGTCGCCGCCACGACCACAATCCCCACAGCGCCGTACACGTACTTCCAGTTTGGGAACTGCTCGTGGATCTCGGCGTACTCGTCGATACCCATGACCATCAGGACCACGCCGATCAGCAGCCAGTACGCGCCACCCCAGTTCCAGCCTTTGAGCAGGGTGCGGGCGTGGTACAGGGCAAAGACGCCTGCCACGCCCAGCTGGATGGCCGCCAGCGTCGTGGGGAGATTGCGCTCCTCGCTGATCATGTCGATAAACCAGGGGACGAGGCGGTACTCCAGCGGCCAGTTCCGCTGGGACAGGGCTGCCAGCACCAGCTCGACGAGCAGCATGAGGCCGAGCACGAGGATCGCGGGCCGTGTCAGCCGCCGCGCGAGCAGTGCGAACCCGATGATGGCGAGCAGGCCGATTATCAGGAGGATGAGCCAGTTTGACAGCATTAGCAGGGACTTCTCCGCGGAGAGCGATGGGTAACGGGTGGCCTCGTCACAGATCGTAATATGAGGTTGGCGCCACGGCCCATATTACTCCGTGACAGGGGCAGTCCGCAATGGGAGGCCTGCCCCTGTCACAATTGCGGTCGCGGGGGTACACTCACCCGGCGCATGTGAGTTCACCGTGTTCTTAGCCACCGGATCGGGTTGCCATGAAGCTGCGGGTTTATCTGTCTTTACTCGGCGCGATGCTGCTCGTCACAGGCTGCGGTATGCCGGTGGCGCTTGACGACATCGCGGAGATCCTCGTCGCGACCCCGCCCGGTGCAGCCGGTTCCACCGGGGTGCCCGCGGCTCCGCCCGGCGGCGAGCGTGCGACCGTCACCCGCATCATCGACGGTGACACCATAGAGGTGTCCATCGACGGCGAAACCTTCCGCGTTCGCTATATCGGGCTCAACGCGCCGGAGTGGGATGAGGTGTGTGGCAGTGAGGCGACGCAGGCCAATGCAGACCTGGTCGCCGGGCGCGAGGTGACGCTCGTCAGGGACGTCAGCGAGACTGACCGCTACGGGCGGCTGCTGCGCTATGTCTACGTTGACGAGGTGATGGTCAACGCACAGCTCGTCGCGGACGGCTGGGTGGAGGCAAATTCGTATCCCCCTGACGTGACGTACGACGACGTGCTCGCCGAAGCCGGGGCTGAGGCCCGCGAGGGTGGCCGCGGCTGCTGGGGGCCGGCCTGGCGAGGCGCCTTCGACTGAGCGCCGGGCCCGGCTACTCAACCTCTGACATCAGCTGTTCGAGAGCGCGCACCGCTTCCTCGGCGTCCGGGCCATCCGCCTTGATCTCAATGGTGTGCCCTTTGCTGGCGCCCAGCATCAGCACACTGAGGATGCTCTTCGCATCTACCCAGTCTTTGCCGCCGGTAACGTTCCTCACATGGATGTCAGCCTGGTGTCTGGCTGCCTCCTGCACGAACAGTGCCGCGGGGCGAGCATGCAGCCCGACTTCATTCGTTACCAACACCTCGGTACAGACCGCCATCCTAGTGCACCTCGTCGCGTAGAATACGTACGACCTGAGCGCTGTCTGCAGCGTCGATTACATCCTGCAGCACGCTCGCGTTCTGCAGCAGCTCCATCAACTGCTGGATCATCACGACCTGCTTTTCCGCCTCTTTGAGCGCGAGCAGAAACACGACCTTGGCCTCGATTGACGTCCCGGCGGATGCACCCATGCGGCCAAACGTGACGGGACGGTCGAGCACGGCTACGGCAACGGCCGACTCCCGGACGTGCTGCGGATCGGCGTGCGGAATAGCCACGGCATGGGGCTCGGTGGGCAGCCCCGTCGGGAAGGTCTCCTCGCGCGCCAGCACGTCGTCGGCGAACTCAAGCTCGACCAGGCCATGTTCGTGCAGCTTATCGACCAGCGCCCGGATGACCTGTTCATGGTTCTCGGCTGTAAGATGCGTGATGGTGGTATTCTCGTGGATCAGGTCGATCAGATTTCGCTGCATACTCGTCTTCATCCATCGCTAGCCTGGCGGAGCAGGTCTAAAGTGTTGGGCAGACTCTCGCCAGCGAAAAAGAAGCGCCCCACGACAGCGGTATCCGCTCCTGCTTCGGCGGCTGCCCGGACGTTGGCGGTGGTGATGCCGCCGTCGACGATCCACTCGGCGTCAGGCAGAAGTTCTCTGCCCCGACTGAGCTTGTCGAGCATGCTGGGCAGGAACGGTGCCCGTGTCTCGGGCTCGCTCGTGAGTATGTTGACGACGCTCACATAGGGCTTGAGATAGGCCAGGTCGGGCAGAGCCGTAGCCGGGTTGAAGGCAATGCCCGCCTGCGCCCCGTGCTCTACGATCAGGCCCAGGGTTCGCCGCGGGTAGGGGCAGGCCTCCCAGTGCACGGTGATCCGATCGGCCCCCTCCGCGGCTAACTGCGGGATAAGCCACTCGGGGTTGACCATCATGAGGTGTATGTCGAACGGGATGCTGGTCAGCGGGCGCAGATCCCGGATGATCTTGGTGCCCAGAGTCATCACCGGCACGAAGACGCCATCCTCCACGTCGAAGTGGATGAGATCGACTTCCGCGCGGTCCAGTTCCTGTATCACCTCGCCGAGTCGCTCAAGCGGGGCCGAGGCTAGAGATGGAGCAAAATGCATACCGGGTTACCTCACCATTCGCTGCAAGTTAGAGTCCGCGTGACAGGTTTACCCCCGAGTCCAGCTGCTGCGCAACGCGAGTTACGAGCTCAACCGTCTGCTCGACATCTGTCTGGTGGCACATGGAGATGGACGAATGGCTGTAGCGGTGCGGGATGGAGAGCCCGGCGATGGTATAGCCCATGTCCCCGAGGTAGAGCTGGAAGGCCGGGTCGGTAATCACCCCGACGATCACCTCGCGCTGCAGCGGGATGCCGCTCTCACGCGCCACGCCCTCGATGAAGCGGCGCAGGGGCGGAGAGGAGATCATGCCGGCCAGCGTGCCGCGCCCGTGAAAGTCCATCATCTTAATCGCGGGACCGTGTCTCAATTCAACAGCCTGCACCCTCTGGCCGCCCGGCGTCTCGGCTGCAATGGTGATATCCAGCGAGATGATGGCGTCCGGGCGGATGCGGTTCACGACGGGCAGCGACCCGCGGATGCTGAACTCCTCTAGGACCGTAAAGGCGAACGCGACCGACCAGGGCGGCGGCGACTCGGCCAGGCGCTTCATCGCTTCCAGCAGGATAAAGACGCTCACGCGGTTGTCGAGGCTCTTCGAGCAGATCTGACCGTCGCCGAATATGTTGAAGTTCGGGTGGTAGGCGATCGGGTCGCCGACCTGGATGCCCGCCCCGGCGACAGCCTCGCGGCTGGGCAGGCCGACGTCGAGGTACATGTCGTGCACCTGCGGCACGGCGAACTTCTCCGTGCTCTTGGTGATATGGTGGGACTTCGTGCCAACGTAGCCGGTGACGAGATCCCCGGCGTCCGTCAGAACGTCCATGCGCTCGCCGAGCAGGCTCTTCTCGGGCACACCGCCTATGCGCTCGATGAGCAGGAAGCCGTCGTCGGTGATGTCGCGCACGATGAGCCCGAGCTCGTCGGCGTGCGCCTGCAGCATGAGGATGCGTTCCGGTTCCTGAGTTCCCCGCAGAACCCCGCTGACGTTCCCGATGTTGTCGACGACAACGTCGTCCAGCGTATCCGCGACGTAGTCACGCAGGTAGCGTATGATCGCATCCTCGCGGCCAGCAACCGCGTGGATGGCACACAGCTCTTCCAGCAACTCCCAGTTCATGCCTGTTGGCTCCAGTGAAGTGTGGGGAGGGGTGAGTGCTCACCCACCCCTCCGGGGTTTGCAGGCCGGTGTATCAGGCGAACAGGCCGCCGATGCGTGTCAGCAGCCAGGCGATCCAGTTGCCGCCAGACAGGCCCGTGATCTGCGTAGCGCCCTCCGGCATCTCGTACCCGATGTCTGCCGCAATGCTGGTGAGCATCGGGGCGAAGTCGGAGGCGATGTACAGGATGGCGACCATGATGATGGTACCGTAGACGATGGAGCGGAACAGGTTGCCCCGCGTGAGAGGCGGCACCATCGCGACGAAGAAAGCCGTCGCGGCCAGGTCTGCGAAGGGCAGCGTTCGGTTGCCGGGCAGGATGAAGGCCAGCAGGAGTGTGATGGGGATCAGCAGGATGGCTGCCGCGATCGTGATGGGATGGCCGATGAGGATGGCCGAGTCAAGCCCGATGTAGAACTCGCGGCCCTTGAAACGCGTCTGGAGGAACTCGCGCGCCTGCTCTGAGAGCGGCGTGAGCCCTTCCATGAAAATGGCGATGATGCGCGGGACGAGCAGCATGACTGCTGCCATCTCGACGCCCAGGGTGAGAATCGCGACGAGCTGCTCGTTGAGCGTCATGCCAGGGTAGGCGGCATAGGCCAGCAGGCCCAGCAGGATGCCAAGCACCGCACCGAGCAGAATGGGCTGGCCGATCACGCCCAGCCGCTTGCGGATCGTCTCCGCGTCCCACTCAATCTGGCCGATGCCCGGGATGCGGTCAAAGATCGCGTTGAGCCCGCGGATGATCGGCACGCTGGTGATCGCCCAGCCCTGGGGGATGGAGATGCCCGGAATGCCGAAGAACTCCTGCACGTCTTTGGCCGTCCAGTCGGCGATCAGCAGGGACACGATGGCGTGGATGCTGGCGGCGATGAGGCCCCACAGCAGGCTCCCGCCCGTGATGAGGTAGACGAGCGAGCCCGTGAAGGCGTAGTGCCAGAAGTTCCAGATGTCGACGTTCAGGGTCTTGGTCGCCCGCAGAATGAGCATCACGATGTTGATGCCAAAGGCGAGCGGGATGACCAGCGCGCCGACCGTCGTGCCAAAGGCAATCGCGGCGGCGACCCCCCAGCCCACGTCGATGGCGACGAGCTCGAGCCCGGTTCTTTCAATCAGTGCCTCGGTCGCCGGTGCCAGAGCGCCGATCAGCAGCCCGATCACCAGGTTCAGGCCGACGAAGCCCACACCGATGGTCAGCGCCGAGACGATAGCGCGCCTGAGCGGCTGGCCGAGGATTAGCCCAAGGATCAGAATGACGATGGGCAGCAGAACGACTGCGCCCAGCCCGGTAAGGAAATTCGATATGGCGTTGATTACTTCCATGGCGGTGTCTCCCTTGTGGTAGGCGAAGATCGGTTAGCTAACCGTATCTTCTGTGTCAGGCGTCGAGCCGGTCTCCTGTGATCTTAGTTCTGCTTCGATGTTATTAATCACCTCCTCCAATCCGATTCCCGTCAGGAAGGGAACGCCATCGAAAACCGGGACGTCGACATCGTATGGGACCTGGCTGGTCGTGATGATTGCCGACGCGCCGCTGAGCGTGTCCGGGATTTCTGCAACGCGGCACTGCACGGTTCGCACCCGCAGCCCCCGCTTTTCGAGCTGCTCCTGCAGCTTCATGGCCACGTGAGTCGAGGTCGCTATGGCGGTACCACATGCAACGACGATCTTGTGGATGTAACGTGCTGGGCTCTGCTGCTTGTCTGCCATATTCCCTTCCAGATAGCTTGCCTGTTAGTCTCCTAGAACGTTCCGGAACGTCGTCTCAAACATCCAGATATCGTACTCGTAGGCGTCGTCGAACGGGGGCGGCACGACGGCCACCAGGCGGAACTTCTTGGCATCGAACTGCGGCTTGAAGGTTTCTGCCACGCCGCGGTCCTTGCCGAACCGCGAATAAACGATCACGACCCCGGCGTCCTCGACTTCCGCCAGCAAGGCGAGCTTGTCGAGCGTCTCCTGCGTGATCGAGTCCGGCTCGCAGATGGCGAGCATCGTCTGTCTCGAGTCGCTGACGGCCATCACGTCGACATCAAGGTTCTGCCCGTTCAGCGTGACGTCGGGGAGCACGTAAACGTCGTCATACCCCGATTTGGCGAACGAGCGCGCGGTATAGAAGCGCAGAATGTGCCGCAGGTGCGCGTCTTCCCGCGTAGGCTTCGGAAGCTGGGTGCGGAAGTCAACGTAAGTCTCTACCCTGGACAGGTCGACACGCCTGCCCGTATTCTGATCTGCGTCCAGCTGGAGATGCATGTCCTCTCCTTTCGTAGCGTTAATGCGCCAGGTTGAGCCGGCGTCGCAGCAGGGTGAGATCCTGCTGGTTAAGTAACGGGCTGACCGTAATGACGGGTAGTGGTGAGGTCGAAAGGGTGGCGGTGCTGATGACGGCGTCGGCTGTCTGGCTGTCAATAGTGCTCAAATGGCTGATCGGGATGACGTCAACTATCTCGACTTCGGGCAGCTCCTCTCCGATGCGATACACCAGCATCTGAACCGTAATGCCGCCGGTTGGGCATGCAATAATGACGCGCAGCGCCGGGCTGCTCTTGATCAACAGGCGCTCAGCCAGCGCAAGGTACATCGTAATGAACGCGATCTCGTCCTCGGGCAGCAGCCGTGCCAGATCCTCCGCGTCGAGCAGAGATTTCACCGACAGCCACATTTCGGGGTAGGCCTGCCGGACCTCTCGCTCAAGCGGGTTGTGGACGGGCAAGCCGTGGCGAAGGCGTGTGATGCTGCGCGCGAGATGGGCTTCCAGCCGGGCCACGACATCGGCAGTGACGGGTGAAGTGCCGATGCGAGGTTCGATCCCGTGAGCCAGCCTGTGGGTGATCTGGCGAGCGATGGCCTCGATGTCGGGAGTGGGTGGAGCAGCGGGCATCGACTCGCCAGAGAGCGAAGCGGAAATGAGCAGGACAAACTGGGCGATCTCGGCAGCCGGGAGGGGGAATTCGCCTGCTGTGCGTGAATTCAGATGTTCGCTTACTGCGCGGTACTCGTGCCGCGCCCTGAGTTCTTCGATCTGCTGGCGGCGCATCTGCACGGCGCAGCCCCTGGCGAGACGCCGCCGGGTGAGCGCCCAGTACAACGCCAGCGTGAGATGGGTGAAATCGGCGTGCGGTATCTTCAGCCGCTTGAAGATGGCCCCCACATCGTCCCACGCTTCGTCGAGCTGCCACCCCAGCACTTCGTCCACGATCAGCCGCTGTGCCGGCGTGAGTTCGGGCGCGCAATCCCTATCGCGGGTGGCGTCGTTCAGACAGTAGTCGAGCAGCGGCCCCGCCAGATCGAAGTCGAGGAGAAGGGTAATGGTTGCCTGTCGCCGGTCCTCTTCTCGCCCGATGACCTGGATTCCCAGCCGGGGGCGGCGCTCCAGAAACAGCTGGTTTTCGGCGCACCAGGACTCAATCTCTATGAGATCGCGGTAAAGGGTTGAAGAGGAAATGGCCAGTTTGTGCTGAATACTGCGCTTGGTACGGTAATCCCAGCTCGTCAGCAGTTCAAAGAGCAGGACCTGGCGGCGTTCCCGGGGTGAGAGCAGCAGGCGCTGCGGGGCCGAGGCGTCGAGCTGCTGCAGGATCTGGCCGCGCACGTCATCCGGGGCGTCCAGGTGAATACCCTCCCCGGCAGCGGTGGTGAGGGTGGCCTCACGCGATGCGAGCCAGAAGGCAATCATGGGGAGGTTATAGCGCACGATGCGTGCCGACAGGCCAAGCTGCCTGCCCAGCGCCCCCGCCGAAACCGGGCCGTGAGCATTCAGCAGTGCACGCGCGATCGCGACCTGCCGTGAATTGAGCGCCGGCATTATCTATGCTCGCTTCGGTTATTCACTGACCTGCTGAACTTCGGGTTTACAGTGAAGAGCCGCACCTATGAGTACCAACACATCACTTCGGGAAACGTTGCGGGTCGAAACTCTTGGCGGGCACGAGCGTGAAGTTAGTACTTAAGCTCAGTATAAGTGAAAACTGATGAAGGATATAGATCTGATTAGTGTCGATTAGGCTGCGCAGGTCTGTTACAAAATGACACGATTTGGACAGTATGTTCCGGCAGCTGCTCGCAACCCGCCGTGCCGCAGGGGTGGGCGATGGGCGGCAGGTAATGCCGGTTTAGGTCGCACAGACGGCGCTTGACGGGATTAGAACAGGTGAACTATTATAAGGGGGTATTCGCCCGCAGTTGGAAGCTCCGCATATGGTCATCGAGTTTGAATTCGAGGGTGAGATCTGGTTCTGGCGCGGCCCTGCGCCGTGGTTCTTCGTCACCGTTCCGGAAGAGCTCAGCTACGACATCCAGGGCATATCAGAGCTCGTAACCTACGGCTGGGGCATGATCCCGGTGCACGCTCGTATCGGCAGCACCGAGTGGACGACCTCGCTGTGGCCGAAGGATGGCCGCTACATCGTGCCCATCAAGGCGAGTGTCCGGCGGGCGGAAGGCATCGACGAAGGCGACACGGTAGCCGTGCATCTCGACGTTCGTTTATAAGCGATACGAGTGTTTCTGCCTGGAGGGGGCAAGGGGATGGCCATTATTGACAACGACATGCTGTGGCGACAGTTCGGTGCAGCCATCGACATGCTTGGCGAAACTATTCACGACTGCCCGGCTGACCTGTGGGAAGCGCCCCTGTGGGACGACCAGCCCGATCAGTGGGTGGCGGCGGGCTTTTCGAAGTTCTGGTATCTGGCCTACCACACGCTGTTCTGGCTGGACCTGTACTTAACCGGTGCGGAGCAGGGCTTTGCCCCGCCTGAGCCGTTTGCCCTCGTCGAGATGGACGCAGGGGAGTCGCTGCCGCGAACCTACACCCGCGAAGAGCTGCTCGGCTACCTGGACATCTGCCGCCGCAGGTGCCAGCAGACCATCAGCGCCATGACCGCCGAGCAGGCGAACCGCCTGTGCCGCTTCTCGTGGGCAGAGCTGCCCTTCGCGGAGCTTCAGCTGTACAACCTGCGCCACGTGCAGGAGCACGGCGCACAGCTGCGCATGTTCCTGGGGCAGCGGGCCGGAACCCCGGCCGGCTGGGTGCCCCAGGCCCGGTAGGACTTGCTGCGACACATGGCCGAACCATTCAAAAATATGTACAACCGCGAGTCGGTCGCTGTGCTGGCCCAGGCGGTTCATGATGCTTATCCCGCGTTTGACATTCCGGCTTTTATGGAGCGCGTCTTCGACACGGGCTGGGATCAGCGCGAGCTGATGGCCCGCAAGCGCCACGTCACACAGGCGCTGGCGGCGGGGCTGCCTGAAGATTACCGGGCGGCGCTGGACGTGCTGCGCCGGGCGCTGCCGCTGCTGGACAGCCAGCGATTCGAGAAGATGGTCTTTCCCGATTTCGTGGAGGTCTACGGGTTGGACGACGTCGAGGCGTCCATAGCGGCTCTGGAGACGTTCACGCAGGCCATCAGCGCCGAGTTCGCCGTCCGCCCGTTCATCGAGCGCTACCCGGATCGGTTCATGCGGCAGATGCTGGCCTGGGCGGGCCATGAGAGCGAGTACGTACGGCGGCTGGCGAGTGAGGGCAGCCGCCCACGCCTGCCCTGGGGCATACGCCTCAACGCCTTGATTGACGACCCCACGCCCATTCTGCCGGTTCTCGACAGGCTGAAGAACGACCCCTCTGAGTCGGTGCGGCGCAGCGTGGCGAACAATCTCAACGACATCTCCAAAGACAACCCGGCAGTAGTTGTGGATGTCCTGCAGAGATGGCAGGTAGACGCAGCGCCAGAGATCGGGTGGATCACCCGCCACGCGCTGCGCACGCTGGTCAAGAAGGGCGATCCACGGGCGCTCGACCTGCTGGGCTACCCGGCGGCGCCAGCCGTCGAGGTGCGCAACCTGTCGGTCGACCGGGATACGATTCCCTTTGGGGGCGAGGTCACGGTGACGTTCGACGTGGTCTCGACCGGCGGCGAAGCGCAGAGCCTGGTGATCGACTACGTGGTGCACCTGGTGCGGGCCAGTGGCAGCCGGACGCCGAAGGTGTTCAAGCTGACGAAGCGGGAGATCGGGCCGGGCGAGGTCATCACGATCACGCGCAGCCACAGCTTCCGGCCCGTGACCACCCGACGTTACTATCCCGGCGAGCACCTGATCGAGCCGCAGATTAACGGCCAGACGTTCGGGCAGGTCGCCTTCACAGTCGAAGAGCCCTGACGGGCTTTCGAGGCGTTCCGCTTGTCTTAGCCCCCGCCGCCCCGATGCCGTCCCGATCGGGCGGCTTTTTGATTCCGCGGCAGCGCAGGGCGGTGAAAACCTGCCCAAACCGGGTTTTCGGGGGGTGGGGAAAAGTTGGGGATACCGGCGAGTAACATCGATTCGCCCCTACGATGAGGCCGAAGACAACGAAATCGCCGGGCCGGTCAGGCCCTAAGGGTGGAGGAAGATGATGACAGAGGAAGATGGACGCAGGAAGCTCGGAAGCCGCGGTTCGCCTTTGAGCGAGTATGCACTGGATGAATACAGGAGTGAAACAATGTCTGTGAAACGAATTCTCTTGCTGCTGGCGCTGCACGCGATGGTGCTCTTTCTGGCGGCATGTGGGGCGGCTGGCTCGGCCAGCACCATCGGCGTGGGGGCCATCGTACCCGCGGAGCCGGCTGTGCAGTCAGGGGCGGTCGGGCCGGACCTGTTCGCGCTGACTGAGTGGGACGTCGTGTGGATCTCGGACAACACGGGGTACTACGCGGCGCGGGAGTACGCCAAGCTGATCGAAGACGAGTTCGGTGTGACGGTGCGGCTGCACGACGTCGTCGTGCGTGACCTCACCGCGCGCCAGGTGCTGGCGGCGCTTCGCGGCGATAGTACCGTCACGCAGTCCCGGCTCAAGCGTCTTCCCGAGCTGGTGCGCCATGCCGAGGTCGTCGTGCTCTCTGCGAACCCGCTCGAGTCCGGCGCGCCCACGGCGAGCTGCTCGGCCTACCCGTACTTCGTGACGAACGGCTCGCGCCAGACCTGGGACCAGTACCGCGACGAGCTGGACATGGTCTACCAGATGATCCTGGGCCTGCGAGGTGACAACCCGATCGCCATCCGTGCGTATGACGCCTACAGCTCCGACTTCTTCGACTGGAACCGGTATGGCGTGAAGGACACGTGCTCCCAGTGGTGGGATATGTTCAACGAGACGCTCCATGAAACGTCAGAGGAGCACGGCGTGCCGGTCGCTGAGGTCTACGCTGCCTTCAACGGCGCGGACCACTCTGAAGACCCGCGCGACAAGGCGCTCCTAGGCTGGGACCGCATCAATCCGAACGCGGCGGGTGCCCGGATGATCGCCGAGCTGGTACACGACCTCGGGTACGAGCCCACGATCGAGTAGCACAGCGGTAGAAGCCCCGCCACCGTGACGGGGCTTCTACCTCCCACTTCGACGAACAACCGGGCAGGTCTGCTGCTGACGCTCAGCGCCAGCAGCGGGCCGATTTCCGGCGTAAGGCGGAGCCATCACGGCAGAAACTACTCTATACTGGAGGGATCGGCGGTGTTGGGAGAGGTTGCGGTCGTGGCTGACGAGATCATGCGGACGCTCAAGGCGTACGAGCTGCAGGAGCAGATCGGCACAGGTGGCTTTGGCGCTGTGTACCGCGCCTACCAGCCCGCGGTCGGGCGGGAGGTGGCGGTCAAGATCATCCTGCCGGATTTCGCCAACCACCCGGAGTTCATCCGCCGGTTCGAGGCGGAGGCGCACCTCATCGCCCGCCTCGAACACCTGCACATCGTGCCGCTGTATGACTACTGGCGCGACCCGAACGGCGCCTACCTGGTGATGCGCTACCTGCGCGGCGGCAGCCTGGAGGATGCGCTGCAAAGTGGCCCTTGCAGCCTCGAAACCGCCGCGCTGATGCTCGACCAGATTGCTGCCGCCGTGGCTGTCGCCCACCGCAACGGCATCATCCACCGGGATCTAAAACCGGCCAACATCCTCCTGGACGAGGACGGCAACGCCTACCTCTCTGACTTCGGCATCGCGCAGGAACTGGCAGCCGGCAGCCCCGGCATCGAGCCTCTGGACCTGCTCGGCTCGGCGGGTTACGTCTCGCCCGAGCAGGCACGCGGAGACGTGCTGACGCCGCAGAGCGACATCTACAGCCTGGGCGTCGTGCTGTACGAGATGCTGGCAGGCCGGCACCCCTATCCAGGCGTGGAACCGGCTGAGCGGCTCTTCCAGCACCTTGAGTCGCCGCTGCCAGAGCTCACCTCGCTGCACGGCGCTATCGGCGATGCCGTTAACCGGGTGCTGCAGCGGGCGACGGCCAAAGACCCGGCCCGGCGATATGGCGACGCCATCGCCTTCGCCGAGGATTTTCGCAAAGCAGCCCGGCTGGATGGCCGCCCGGCGGAGGGGGAGGTCGTCGAGCGGCTGACCTTCCGCGAGCAGGAGATCGCCGAGCTGATTGTCGCGGGCAAGTCGAACCGCGAGATCGCGGAGGCGCTGACCATCGAGCTGAGCACGGTCAAGTGGCATGTCCACCAGATCTACCAGAAGCTGAACGTGCGCAGCCGGGTGCAGCTCATCGTGAAGGTGCGAGAGCTGGAGCTCATCGTCGACCAGTTCACGCCGCAGCTCCTCGCCGACCGGCCTGTGACGGGCCGCCTGCCGGCACCCGCCAATCCCTACAAGGGGCTGCTCCCCTTCTCCGCCGCCGACGAGCAGGACTTCTTCGGGCGAGAGCGCCTGATCGCCCGGCTGCTCAAACGGCTGGGCGAGCCGCACCGCTACGCTCGGTTTCTGGCGGTCGTCGGACCGAGCGGCAGCGGTAAGTCCAGCCTGCTGAGGGCCGGGCTGGTGCCGGCGTTGTGGCGGGGTGAGCTGCCCGGCGCCGACCGCTGGTACGTCGCCGAGATGAAGCCGGGGGCACAGCCCTTCGACGAGCTTGAGGCGGCGCTGCTGCGCGTGGCTGCTCGCCGCAATGGAAACCTGCGCGACGAGATCGAGCGTGACCGGCGTGGTCTGATCGACGCCGTGAGGCGGCTGCTGCCCGGCGAGCACGGCACGCTGCTGCTGATCGTCGACCAGTTCGAAGAGCTTTTCACACTCGTAGAAGACGAGAGCGCCCGCGAGCGCTTTCTAGAGCTGCTGCATGTCGCCGCGACCGAGCCGCACAGCCCGGTGTACGTCGTGCTCGCCCTCAGGGCCGACTTCTACGACCGCCCGCTGCAGTATCCCGCTTTCGGGGCGCTGGTCCGCAGCCGCCTTGAGACCGTGCTGCCGCTGAGCGCCGAGGAGCTTGAGCGCGCGATCCGCCGCCCTGCCGAGCGCGCGGGCGTCCAGTTCGAGCCGGGGCTGGTCGCCGCCATCGTTTCGGACACCTATCGCCAGCCCGGCGCGCTGCCACTGCTGCAGTATGCGCTCACCGAGCTGTTTGAAAACCGGGAGGGCCACACGCTGACGCTGGCTGCCTACCACTCGATTGGCGGGGTGGTGGGCGCGCTCGCCCAGCAGGCCGAAGCGTTGTACGCCGAGCAGGGTGTGGCGGGGCAGGAAGCGGTGCGCCAGCTCTTCCTCCGGCTTGTGGCAGTGCCGGCAGCCGGCAGTGATGCCGTCGAGACGCAGCGGCGCGTGCCGCGCTC
>CAZDLX010000001.1:63745-72451 GCA_964506005.1 uncultured Anaerolineae bacterium
TGGAGCTGGCTGCGGAGCCCGAGCTGATGGAGGAGGTGCTTGACGCCTTCGCCGCTTACCGGCTGCTCTCGCTGGACCGCGACCCCGTGACCCGCAGCGCGACGGTCGAGATCGCCCATGCCGCCCTGCTGCGCGAGTGGGCGCGGCTCAGGCGCTGGATCGAAGAGCACCGGCAGGACATACAGCACCAGCGGCAGCTTGCCGCCCTCGCCGCCGAATGGCACGAGGCGGGCGAGGACCCGAGCTTTCTGCTGCACGGTGCGCGGCTGGCTCAGCTTGAGGTTTGGGCCGGAGGCACGGACCTGGCGCTGACCGGCTACGAGCAGGCGTACCTCGCGGCGAGCACTGCCGAGCATCAGCGCCAGCAGGCCGAGGAGGCGCAGCGCCAGGCTCACGAACTGGCTCTCGAGCAGCGTGCGGCAGCTCGCCTGCGCGTTCTGGCGGGCGTGCTGATCGTCGCCGTGTTGGTCGTCAGCGCGGCGGCACTGGTGGCGCTCCGGTCCTCGCAGCGGGCGGAGGAGCAGCGCCGCATGGCCTTCTCGCGCGAGCTGGCCGCCTCGGCGATCAGCAACCTCGAACTCGACCCCGAGCGCAGCGTGCTGCTGGCGCTGCATGCGGTTGCCGAGGCAGAGACGCTGGAAGCAATCAATGCGCTGCACCGCGCCCTGCCCGAGCTGCACATCGTCCAGACGCTGGCGGGCCACGAGGGAGCTGTGCACGACATCGCCGCCAGCGCAGCCGGCGACCGCCTGGCCAGCGCGGGCGAGGATGGGACGATCAGGGTGTGGGAGGTCGAGACTGGCCGGGTCGTCTACACTATCGACGATGCCCACGGCGGCGCGCGCGTTTTCGGCGTGGCCTTCAGCCCGGCGCACGACCGGCTCGCCAGCGCGGGTGCGGATGGCACAGTCCGGCTGTGGGACCCGGCGACGGGTGCCCAGCTGGCCGAGATTGCGGCCCACGATCCTGAAGCTGCGTCGTCGGGCCGCCCGGGCGCGGTCGCCGTGATCTTCAGCCCGGATGGCCGGCTGCTGGCCTCGGGCGGCGCCGACCGTTTCGTGCGGTTGTGGGACGCGCAGACCGGCGCAGAGCTGCTGGCCATCCGCGCGCACAACGGCCCGGTCGCGAGCATGACGTTCAGCCCGGACGGTACCCGTCTGGCCAGCGTGAGTGATGGCGTCTCCAACCACTCGATCAAGGAGTGGGACACTGCGACGGGCGAGCTCGTGCAGGCTCTGGAGGGCCACAGCGAATGGCTGACCAGCGTCGTGTACTCGCCGAACGGCCGCCTGCTGGCCACGGGCAGCGCCGACGGATCCTCCCGGGTGTGGGATACTCTTACGGACAGGTCGATAAGGGTGATGGGCAATGCCAGGATCGCCGAGTCATCCCCCAGCTTCCTGAGCTACCAGGTCATCGAGCGCTGGCTGCGCTACCCCTGGGGGCCATTCCCCGTGACGTGGGAGGAGCACGGCGAGATCGTAGACGCCGTCGCCTTCAGCCCCGACAGCAGGCGGCTGGCTACCGCGAGCTACGACGGGTCGTGCACGATCTGGGATGTCTACAGCGGCCGCGAGCTGCTTACCCTTGCCGGTCACACCGGCGGCCTGCGCGACGTGCTGTTCACCCCCGATGGCAGCCGCGTCATTACGGCGAGCGCCGATGGCGCTATCAAGGTGTGGAACGCGGTCGCCGGGTACGAGTCGGCAACCGTCAGCGAGATCTACCCGCAGGCCTCTAACATTGCCTTCAGCCCCGATGGGCAGAGCTTCGCGACTGCCACGCTGGAGGTGAGCCCCGACTACCAGATTACGACGGGCATCATCAAGGTGTTTGACGCACAGACACACCGTGAGCGGCTCCAACTGCAGAGCCCCTGGCGGAGCTACGACAACCCGGCGCTCGACGTTGCCTACAGCCCGGATGGGCAGCTGATCGCGGGCAGCTATACCGATGGCGTGGTTGCCATCTGGCAGGCCGCAGACGGTACACTGCTTTACCCACCCCGACAGGCATCCGAGGCCGGCGACAGCTGGGTTTTCGACATCGCGTTTAGCCCGGACAGCCGGCATCTGGCGGCTGCAAATGAAGAGGGGATGCTCGTCGTGTGGGATGTGGGCAGCGGCAGCGCGCTGCTGGAACTCAAAGCTCACGCCCAGCCCATCTTTGGCGTCACTTACTCGCCGGATGGAAACCACATCGTGACGGCCAGCCAGGATGGAACGGCGGCAGTGTGGGATGCGGCGACGGCCGAGCCCGTTCTGACGATTGATGCCGGCGAAGCGGTGACCAGCGTCGCCTACGCTGCCTCGGGCCGCGAGCTGATTCTGGGGCTGGGCGACGGCAGAGTGAGCATCCATGACGCGTCCACAGGCTCGGAGCGCCGCGTGCTGTTCGGCCATGCGGATCGCGTGCTGCGGCTCAGTGTGCACCCCGATGGCAGGCTCATCGCCAGTGGCGGCGCGGACCGGGTCGTCAAGGTATGGGACATCGAGGCGGGTGAGGAGGTGGCCACCCTGTACGGCCACGCGAATATGATCGGTGGGCTGGCGTTCCGGCCCCAGAGCTCGCAGCTTGTCAGCACGGCCTGGGACGGCACGGCACGGGCTTATCTGCTCGACACCGGCGAACTGGTTGCTCTGGCACGGGAACGCGTGACACGCGGCCTGACGACCGCCGAGTGCCGGCGCTTCCTGCACCTGGACGCTTGCCCGGAAAGCTAAGGCAGCTAGGGCGGCGGAGGTCGTGCTGGGCGATGGGCGGTTCGTCAGCGCGAGTGAGACGGAGAACGCCGACCTGTTCTGGTCGCCTTGCGGAGGCGGGGCATCTGTGCGAGAGTTGGCTCACCGGGTACTTCTGCTCCCATGCAAGGATGATCTACCATGGCCGACGACGTGCGATTTGATATGCCGGAATCCATCGAGACCGGGCGGCTCCATCTGCGGCGCTACCAGCCGGACGACGCATACTGGTACGCGGAGATGAGCCGGCGAAATCAGCCCCACCTGGCGCGCTATGAAGCGGGGAATGCGGCGATGTTCATCCACAGCGTGCAGGATGCCGCCGGCGTCATGCGTGATTTCGGCGAAGCCTGGGATACCGGGATCGCCTTCTTCATAGGCGCCTTCGAGCGGGGCACCGGCCAGTTCGTCGCGCAGATCTATGTGGGCGTGGCCGACCGGAAGCTGCCTGCGTTTCAGGTTGGGTACTTCGCCGATGCCGGCCACGAGGGGCGAGGCTACGTCACCGAGGCGCTGAACGGCGTGCTGCATACCCTGTTCGAGACGCTGGGCGCGCACCGGGTCGCCCTGCTGTGCGACGATATCAACGAGCGAAGCTGGCGCGTGGCGGAGCGGTGCGGCTTCACGCGGGAGGGCCACCTCCGGGAGGACAAGCGGAACCCCGACGGCAGTATCAGCGGGACGCTGTGTTATGGCCTCTTGAGCCGGGAGTTTGGCGCCGGCGCTAGCTCTGCCTAGCGCAGCCAGCCGGCGGGATTCCTGCCACCCCACGACCCCTATTGTACTTTTGCAGACAATCGCCGGGTTCGAGGATATCGGCCTGCTGATACACTACACCATCTCGTGAAATCGACGGACGGGCGATCCGGTGCGCCGCACACGCCGGCATAGTTGAATGGGTAGGGTGATCGAGCAATAATCAGTGCTGGCCCGGCGCCGCTCTCCGTTAAGCACACTTTGGTCCCAGCGAACAGCGGAAGCGAATCGTGGATACGCAGCACAGCAGCGAGAAGCAGTACGCCGATTTCGAGTTCAACCTGCGGGAGCTGGCCGGCTCCATGGGTGATTTCGGCACCCTGTTTCCGCTTGTCATCGCCTATATCGCCGTCAACGGTCTGAACCCGGCCGGGTTGTTCATCATGCTGGGGCTGACCAACATTGCCCTCGGCCTGGTCTACCGCATGCCGATGCCGCTGCAGCCCAAGAAGGTCATTGCGGGGGCTGCCATCGCGCAGGGCTGGTCGCCCTCGCTGATCTATGCTTCGGGCTTCGGGCTGGGATTGATCTGGCTGATCCTGGTCGTCACAGGCCTGCTGCGCAAGCTCCTCGACATCACGCCGCCAGCTATCGTGGTCGCCATCCAGCTTGCGTTGGGGGTGACTCTAGCCTGGCAGGCCGTCCAGTGGATGCTCCCCGCACCTCTGCTGGGGGTGGCGGCCATTGCCATTGTCCTGATCCTGCGTGAGAACCGCTATGCGCCAGCCGCTATCGTGCTGATGGTGCTGGGCGTCGCGATCATGGCCTGGCAGGGGAAGCTGCCCAGCTCGTGGGACCTGAGCCTGACGCTGCCGCCCCTGACGGTGCCCCGGCTCAACGACGTGTGGCAAGCGATGCTGCTCGCCGGCTTTGCCCAGATACCGCTCTCGATCACCAACGCCGTCATCGCACCGGCGGCGCTGATCCGCGAGTATTTCCCCGACAAAGCGGTGAGCGAGCAGAAGCTGATGCTCAACATGGGGGTCATGAACATCGCTGCTTCGTTCTTCGCCGGCATGCCGGTGTGTCACGGGGCAGGCGGGCTGGCGGGGCAGCATTACTTCGGGGCGCGCACCGGTGGCACGCCGATCATCGAAGGGGTGATCGAGGTCGCCATCGGGCTGTTTCTGAGCCAGTCGATTGCCGAGGTCATGGCGGGTTTCCCCATGCCGTTGATTGCCGGCATGATGCTTCTCGTCAGCGTCGAACTGGCCAGGCCGGTGATCAAGCTGCGGGGCTGGGAGCTGGGGCTGGCAGCGGGCACGGCTGCGCTGTGCGTCGTGACCAACATGGCTGTCGGCTTTATCGGCGGGCTGGCTGCCGCGCACCTCGTGCGGGCGCTGAAGCGGCGCTGAGGGCGGGGCAGGCCAGCGGCAGGAACGGCGGCTGCGGCTGCCGGCACACAGTGAGTGGCGGTCGAGCAGAAGGAGAATGCCGATGGGCGTGCCGGGCAGCGCCGCGGGTCACGATGACCAGTCACCTCGCTTCTACCGGGAGCTGGCCGCCTGGTGGCCGCTGATGTCGCCGCCTGAAGACTACGCCGAAGAGGCGGTCTTCTTCCACCGGCTGTTCGACGAGTATGCCGGGTCACCCATCCAGACGATGCTGGAACTGGGCAGCGGCGGCGGGAACAACGCCTTCTTCCTCAAGGCGCACTACGACATGACGCTCACCGACCTCTCCGCGGAGATGCTGGAGGTGAGCCGGGCGCTGAACCCGGAGTGCCAGCACATCCAGGGTGATATGCGGGCGCTGCGTCTGGGGCGGGCCTTTGACGGGGTCTTCGTGCATGACGCCATCGGCTACATGACCAGCGAAGCCGACCTCCGGGCGGTGTTGGAGACGGCATACATCCACCTGCGGCCCGGCGGCGTGGCTCTGTTTGTGCCGGATGCTGTCCGCGAAACCTACGTCGAGAGCACCAGCCATCACGGCAGCGACGGGGAGGACCGCGCAGTGCGCTTCCTGGAGTGGGACTTCGACCCGGACCCGGAGGACACCACTTACACAACGGTTTACGTCTTCGTCTTTCGCCACCCGGACGGCAGCGTGCATGTCGAGCACGAGCAGCATACGTTTGGCCTGTTTTCGCGTGCGGTGTGGCTGCGGCTGCTCGGCGAAGTGGGCTTTCAGCCCCAACGGGTCGTGGAGCCCTACGGCCGGGACGTGTTCATCGGCAGGAAAGTAGGGTGAGCATCAGCTGGACAGCCACTCGCCGGCGAAGCAGACGATCTAAAGAGCCAGGTTTGACGCCTGGCTCTTCTCGTACCGGCACGACCGGCCTGCCCGTAATGTTACGTGAACTCGCCGACGGACAGGATATTCCCCTCACTGTCTTTGAACCATGCCGCGCGTTCGCCACCCACGTCGGCCACCCCGCGCTCGTCGGTTTGTAGGCCGGGCAGATCATACTGCTCGAACACCACGCCGCGCGCTTCGAGCTCGTCGATTGCCGCGTACAGGTCGCGCACCGTCCAGCCGGCTACCGTGTGTTCGGCGGGCGAACCTCCCGGTCGCGGGTAGACGAATATTGTGGAGCCCTGCCCCGCCTGGAACTGAGCTCCGCCATCCATGACCGTGACCAGTTCCAGCCCCAGCACGTCCTGGTAAAACTGGATGGCCCGGTTCATGTCCTGTGCCGGCACGATCGCTCCAACAGCAAACTCGCGTAAGACCGACATCTTGTCCTCCCGTGCAAAAGGACGTTAAGGACAATGTAACGCCGAGTTGGACGTCGAGTCAATCAACACGGCAGGGAGGCTGGCCGGGTGCCGCCGGTGCTGGAGGCTAAGCAGCAGCGTGAAGGATGGATGCAGTGTGAACGACTCAGTTTGCAAAATACACTTGTGCTATTTCACCGACTCGTGTATAAGTACGTGCATAGAGCAGCGAAATTCAACTCCAACTTCGCCAAACACACCATCCGCACCAACCACTACATCCCGCAACAGGCATCCGTCTGCCTGGTCGTGGCTGGCTCCCTTGTGTGTCCTTTAGCGCTCACAGGACACTGGGCCGGGAGTCCGTTCCGTCTACACCGCTAAACCTGCTCCATACTCGAACTGACTCCGTAAGCAGTTAGCCAACGGTTTCTTCCTTTACTGGATGATGGCCTACCACCAGACTCGGCTTTAGAGCAGGTGCCGCGGGCAGCCGCGCATTCTGCAAAAGGCGCATTCCTTTACTCAACAACGACGAGAAGGAGGAACACGGAATGAAGAGATTGTCAGTAGGGGGTGTGCTGTTTCTGGGCCTGGCGCTGCTCCTCGCGGCCTGTGGGCAGCTCACCCCGGCAGGCGTGGGCGGTGAGGAGATCGTCATCGGCGTGATTGCCCCGCTTACCGGCGAGATCCCCAAGGTAGGCGAGAGCACGCAGAACGCGGCGCAGATGGCTGTCGACGAGATCAACGAGGCGGGCGGCCTTGAGATCGGCGGAGTACAGCATAACGTCCGCATTATCATCGAGGACAACGAGTCCCGTGCCGAGTCTTCAGTGGCGGCGGCGACCAAGCTGATCACGCAGGACAACGTGATCGCCATCATCGGGCCGCAGGCCTCCAAGCAGGCCGTGCCGACCGGGCAGGTGGCGAACGACCGCGAGACGCCGATGATCAGCCCGTGGTCAACCAACCCCGATGCTACCTTCAACCGTCCCTGGGTCTTCCGCGCGGCCTTTCTGGACCCGTTCCAGGGCACGGTAATGGCCAGCTTCGTCCAGGAGGAGTTTGGGGCGCAGACCGCGGCGGTGCTGTATGACATCGCCAGCGACTACCCGAACGGCCTCGCCGAGAACTTCCGCAGCGCGTTCGAGGAAGCGGGCGGGGAGATCGTCGCCTTCGAGTCCTTCACTACCGGCGACACCGACTTCAGCGCACAGCTCACCAATATCGCGGAGGCCAACCCCGACGTGCTCTTCACGCCGCAGTACTACAACGAGGTGCCGCTTATCGTGCAGCAGGCGCGCCAGCTCGGCTTCGAGGCGCCCGTTGTCGGCTCCGATAGCTGGGGCACCCCTGAGCTGATCGAGCTGTGCGGCGACGACTGCGAGGGGCTGTACTTCAGCACTCACTACGCCCCCGACATCGTCACCGAGACGGCGCAGAGCTTCATCACCGCGTACCAGGAGCGCTATGGCGAGCTGCCTGACGACGTGGCGGCGCTGACATACGACGCCTTCCAGATCATGTTCGACGCGATGCAGCGCGCAGGCGAGCTGGACAAGACGGCCATCCGCGATGCGCTGGCTGAGGTGGACCGTTTCGACGGCGTCACCGGGATCATGAGCTTCGACGAGCAGGGTGACCCGACCAAGTGCGCGGTGATCATCCGCATCCAAGAAGGCGCGTTCACCTACTACGATCAGGCGTGCCCGGCTGGCTTCCCGTAAACCGGTTGTCCGCCGCTCACCAAGAGCGATGGGCCTGGCGCTCTGCCGCCGTGCAGAGCGCCAGGCTGCATACCTGACCAAACAGCAGACACCTTCCGGCGCTCAGCCGCTCTCTGGAGACGACCACGATGGTTATCCTTCAACAGTTTCTTAACGGCCTCCAGTTAGGCAGTCTCTACGCCCTGATTGCCCTCGGATACTCGCTCGTATACGGCGTGCTGCTCCTGATCAACTTCGCGCACGGCGACGTCTTCATGCTCGGCGCGTTCATCGGCGTGTTCGGGGCCTTCACGCTGGGGCTGCCGTTCGTGCCGACGCTGCTCGTCGCGATGCTGCTGACCGGCAGCATCGCCATGCTCATCGAGCGTGTGGCATACAAACCGCTGCGACACGCCTCGCGCCTCTCAGCGGTCATCACCGCGCTCGGCGTTGGGCTGATGCTGGAGAACGGCCTGCTGGCCCTCACCGGCGCCAACCCGCGCAGCTTCCCGCGTGGGTTCATCGAAACCAACTCCTACCGGCTGGGAACCATCAACGTCGGGACGATCGAGATCCTGATCGTTGTGCTGACCGCCGTGCTGCTCACGGGTCTGTATCTGCTCGTGCAGCATACCAAGTGGGGTATGGCCATGCGGGCCATCTCCTACGACAAGTTCGCGCTGCCGCTGATGGGCGTCTCTCAGGACCGCATCATCTCTCTGACCTTCCTACTCGGCGGGGCGCTGGCGGCTGCGGGTGGCATCCTGTGGGGGCTGGCCTACCCCGTCCTGAACCCGTACATGGGCCTGCGCGTCGGCTGGAAGGCGTTCATCGCCGCGGTGG
>CAZDLX010000002.1:0-17777 GCA_964506005.1 uncultured Anaerolineae bacterium
TTAGCGTTCTATGATGCTCTAATAGATGAGGGTAGGCTGATTACAGAAGATAATGTCTACATAGATGGTGCTATGCGTTTACGCGATGGTTTGGAGCTTGTATGTCTTGCCATCCAGTCAGGATACCTGGACAAAGAACTCTATTTTCAGGCATTTGGAACAGCACTTTCACTGATAGATCCGGAACCGGGCTTACCGATTACGGAGAAGGCACTAAAGGACTGGCATGAATGGTTACAGTACCATCCACAGGTTTTACAGCTGACCGCCGAAGCAACAGAGTGGTGTGACAAACGCAGGGTGGAACAAGAGGAAGCCACGTAGTAGCCGGCTTAACAAACCAAGAACTCTATAGAAGCGATAGACTAAAACTACAGGTTTCTGCATCCGCTTAATGCTGAGTACACTTATCCACACTCTCAACCCAGTCCACTTTAGGGGACTTCGCGGGTCGCGCAAGCGACCCTTTTAGCCCGGTAATTCATTACCGGGCGTCCTGACACTGGCGCTTAACTCGGGTGTCACCACCCGGCGAAAAGGAGGCCCATGAACTCACCCTTCAACTTCTACGACTTCCTCGGCTACCTGATGCCGGGCGCGGCGGCGCTGGCGCTCGTGTACTGGCTGCTCACCGGCTTCCTGGGCCTCGGCGTGCCGCTCACCCTCGACTCCGTCGGCGAGTCCATCGTGTTCGCCCTCGCCGCCTACTTCGCCGGGCACCTCGTCCAGATCCTCGGCAAGCGCATCGAGCGCCGCAAGCTCGCCGAGTGGGGCGGCTGGCCGTCCGAGCGCCTGCTCGACGACGCCGACGACTTCTACACGCCGCAGTTCAAGGCCGAGCTGCGCGGGCTGGCCCGCGAGGTCTTCCGCCTCAGCCGCGCCGACGAGCAGGCGCCCAACTACACCCGCCAGCTGTTCTACCTGTGTTATGCGCTCGTCATGCAGGAGGGGCACAGCGGGCAGACGGAGATCTTCAACGCCACCTACAGCCTCTACCGGGGGATGTACGTTGCGCTGCGGCTCGGGATGGTCGTCGCGGCGCTGGTCGGGCTGAAGCATCTGGCGCTGCTCGCGGCGAGCCTCGCCAGCCTGCCGGTGCCCGGCACGGTGTTCTT
Organism: uncultured Anaerolineae bacterium; assembly: GCA_964506005.1. GTDB lineage: Bacteria > Chloroflexota > Anaerolineae > Aggregatilineales > UBA3940 > UBA3940. Next base: position 1,116 of record CAZDLX010000002.1, read on the forward strand.
CCACTACAGCGACCTGCACCTCGCGCTGGCGGCGCTCACGCTGCTCGTCGCCGTCGCCGCCCTGCCCCGGCTGGCCCGCCAGTGGCGGCGGTTCTCGCGGCACTTCGCCAACTCGGTGTACCGCAATTTCTACGTGTGGTGCATGCGGAACGGAGTCGGGGATTTCGACGCGGCTGTCGAGCGCGCCCTACAGCGGCCCTCCGCCGCGCCCCCACCCCGCGACACATAACATTGGCTGTCTCAGAAACGAAAACGTTGGTAGGGGCGCAGCATGCTGGGCCCCTACAGAATATCGCGCACTCGAGTGTTCCCTTCTCCCCTTTGTGGGAGAAGGGTGGCGCATCCGAAGGATGCGACGGGATGAGGGGGATCGCCCCTACGGGTACGGCGGCCCCGCCACCTCCGGCACGGCGGCGCGGGCCGGTGCGCCCGCCCCGCTGAGCTCGTACAGCGCCAGCATCAGCACCACCGCCCCGAGCAGGAACGGCGCAACGACCTCCAGCCCGACGCCGTCCGCCAGCACGCCCGCCAGCGCGGGCAGACCCGCTGAGCCGAGCCCCGCCGCCGCCGCCTCGAAGCCGAGCGCATTCGCCACGTGCCGCCGGCTGACGTGCTGCGGCGTCACCGTCATCAGGCCGGGGTAGATCGACGCGAACGACACCCCCATCACACCCAGCGCCAGCAGGCCACTGATACTGGCGGGGTTCCACCACAGCAGCGCCGCCCCGAGCATGGCCCCGGCGATGCTTCCGCGCAGCAGCACGTTCGGCGAGATGCGGTCGGCGAAGGAGCCGAGCAGGAACCGCCCCACCGTGAAGCTCCCCCAGTAAATGCTGACCCACACGCCCGCCGTCGTCGGGGCGATGCCCCGCGCCTCGGTCAGCAGCGTGAACGACCACTGCCCGACGGAGACCTCCACGCCCGTATACACGAAGAACAGCACGATCATCATCCACACGAAGGCCAGCCGCAGCGTGCTGCCGCTGCTGGCCGCGTCGAGGTCGCCGTTCTCGTCCTCCGCCGGGTGGACGCCCGCCTGCCACTTGCGGAAGGTGATCAGGTAGTACACGAGCAGCCCCGCGAACAGCAGCATGATCGTCGCGTAGCCCCACCGCCACGTCAGCGACCGGTCGAGCAGTGCGGTGATCAGCAGCGGGCTGAGCGTCGCCCCTACCCCGTAGAACGCGTGCAGCCAGTTCATCTCGCGCGCGCCGTGCCGCGTCACGACGAAAGTGTTCGTGCCGAGCTCGTAGCTGCCGCCCGCCAGCCCTGCCACGAAATGCGCCAGGATGGCCGTCCACCACGCAGGCGAGAGCGCGAAGCCCAGCGTCCCCACCACGCCGAGCAAGCTGCAGCCCACGAACAGCACCCCCGCTCCGAACCGCGTGATGACCATCCCGCCGAGCACGCTGGCGAGGAAGAAGCCCGCCGTGCCCGCCGCCAGAATGATACCCAGCGCGTCGAGCGGCAGGCCGAACGTCTCGCGAATCGAAGGCCACACCACGCCTAGCTGCGCGTTGTACGCGCCCAGCGTGCCCAGGCTGAGGTACGCCATCACGAGCATGAGGGTATTCGGTCGCGGTTTCACGTGTGCTCCAGTCGTTACAGGCTGCGGTGGACCCACTCGCCGCCTATCATAGTACCCAGCACCGGCGTTTCGGCAATCGCCATCGGGTCGCAGGTGAAGATGTCCTGCCCCAGCACGACGAGATCGGCGAGGTAGCCGGGGGCCAGCCGCCCGAGCCGGCCCTCCAGCCCGGCGGCGTAGGCCGGGCCGAGCGTGAAGCCGCGCACCGCCTCTTCAACGCTGAGCCGCCCGCCCCCGCCCGCACCGGAGCGCCAGCCCTCGGGCCCCGGCGAGCCGTCCAGCCGGCGGCGCGTCACCGCGGACTGGATGTTCGGCAGTGGCTCGATAGGCTCGATGGGCGCATCGCTGCCCAGCGCCAGCACCGCCCCCGCCTCAAGCTGCAGCCGCCAGTTGTAGGCGTAGTCGGCGCGGCTCCCCCAGTAGCGGTCGGCCATCTCCATGTCGGAGGTGGCGTGGTTGGGCTGCATCGAGGCGATGATGCCCAGCTCGCCCAGCCGCTGCGCGTCGTCGGGGTGGATGAGCTGCACGTGCTCAATGCGGTGGCGCATCCGCCCCCGCGCCACGCCGCGCGCCGCCTCCTGCGCCCGCACCGCCTCGTAGACGTTCAGCACGTGGTGCACCGCCCGGTCGCCGATGGCGTGGATGGTGGCGGGCAGCCCGGCGGCGCTTGCCCGGCTGACGGCTTCCATCATCTCTTCGGGGTCCGTCGTCGAGATGCCGGTGTTGCCCGGCTCGCCCTCGTACGGCTCGACCATCCACGCCGTGCGCGGCCCGAGCGCGCCGTCGGCGAAGATCTTGACACCGCCCACCCGCAGATAGTCGCTGCCGAACCCCCAGCGCAGCCCCAGCGCGATGGCGTGGTCGAGCAGCTCGACGGGGATGTTCTTCACGATGCGGAAGGCCAGCTCGCCGTTCTCGTGCAGGGACTGGTACGCCCGGAAGGCCAGCGCCCCGTCGAAGTCGTGCACGCCGGTCAGCCCGGCAGCGGTCGCTCGCCGGATCGCGAGCTGCACCTGCCCCGCGACCTGTTCGGGCGTCTGCTCGGGCACGTACCGGCTGATGAGCTCCATCGCCGACTCGAACAGCACGCCGTCCGGCGCGCCCTCCGCATCCCGCCCGATGCGCCCGCCCGGCGGGTCGGGCGTCTCCGCGGTGACGCCGCACAGCCGCAGCGCCACGGAGTTCACCCACGCCGCGTGCCCCGACTGCGCGGTGAGGTACACGGGGTGGTCGGGCACCAGCGCGTCGAGGTCCGCCGCCGTCGGGAAGGCGCGGCCCTCCCAGCGGTCCTGCGACCAGCCGCGCCCCTGCACCCACGCGCCGGGCAGAGTCTCCGCCGCGCGCACCGCGACGAGCTCCGCCGCGCGCCGCGCCGATTCCGCCCGTGTCAGGTCGACGTTCTGCAGGAAGTGCGCATACCACGAGAGATGGACGTGCGCGTCCACCAGGCCGGGGATGACCAGCGCCCCGCCGAGGTCCACCGCCTCGCCGCCCGGCGCAAGTCGGTCGCGCATGGCGGCATCATCGCCCAGCGCGAGGACGCGCCCTGCCCGCACGGCGAGCGCGCTCACCTGCGGCAGCGCGTCATACTGCGTGCGGATGTTCCCGTTGTAGAGCACCGTATCTGCCTGCATACGCCTACCCCTTGTTGATCCACAGATTACACAGATAGCACAGAGAGGTGTTGATCCACGAATTACACGAATGGCACAAATGGAAATACGAACAAACAACTACTTGTTTCATTCATGCCCCGCATGGGCTGTCATCCCCTCTCCTGCCGGGAGAGGGGCCGGGGGTGAGGGCGATGTGTAATCTGTGGACTCTACTTAGATCACCCACAGCTCGTCTTCAGGGTCGGAGAGCCACTCCGCGCCCTCCTCGGTGACGAGCACGTTGTCCTCCAGCCCGACATAACCGTAGCCCTCGACCTCCACGCCAAGCTCGATGGCGAACACGTTGCCCGCCTCGATCACGCCGAACGGCGTCTCGCCGTAGCGCTCCCAGCGCGGCCCGAGCACGGTCGCGCCGTCGTGCGCCGAGCGCCCAACGTGGTGGCCGAACGCGAACTGGTGCTCGGGGTAGCCCGCCTCGACGAGCGCCGCGCGCGCCGCCGCGTCGACCTCCCAGCCCTTCACGCCCGGCTTCAGCGCCTCGAAACCTGCGTGCAGCGCCCTGCGAGATGCCTCAAACCCCGCCTGCACCGCCTCGGGGATCGTGTCGTTCTCGTCACGGCGCACGTACCACGTCCGCTGGAGGTCCGCGCAGTAGTCGTCCTGCTTCACGCCGAAGTCCATGTGCAGGAGCTGGCCCGGTTGCACCGTGTACTGCGGCAGCGGCCCCGCGTGCCCGATGGGCGAGTCCGGCCCGGCGGAAACCGTCGGGCAGTAATCCCAGTCCCAGGCCGTGTCCAGCCCCAGCGCCGTGACCCGCTCATGCACGTGCCCGGCGATGTCCGTCTCGCTCACACCGGGCTTCGCAATCTGCCCGACCTCCTCGAAGATCTGCTGAGTCGTCGCGATGGCGGCGCGGATGCGCTCGACCTCCGCCGGGGATTTGCGCCCGCGCAGCGAGCCGACGATGCCCTCCGCCGAGACGAAGCGCTCCACCAGCCCGGTGCCCGCCAGGTACTGCTGGAGCAGCAGCATCAGCCCGTGGCCCAGCCCGTCCGCTGCCACGTCGTCAACGGAGTAGTTCAGGGCGATAGTGCGCGGGTTGACATCGAGCAGCGTCTCGACCAGCGCATCGCGGATGCCCTGCACGTACGGCACGATCTGGGTGTAGCCGCCCGTCGCCTCCACGTTCTCGGCGTCGTGCTTGCCGACGATGGCGATCCGCCGCCCGTCCTTCGTCACGATGAAGGCCGACTGCCACACCATGTCCATGCCGAGGATGAGGTCGAGGCTCGGGTCGGGCGCAAGCGAGGTTTCCCGCACGAACGTCATCCACAGGTCGGCGTCGCGCTCCTGCAAAATGGCGACGGCCTGGTCCAGCTTCTGCTGCACGAGTGTGCTGTTGTCGGTCATAGTGACTCCTCCTCAGCGAGTTGTGATATGGGTTACAGGTAGCCGGCGGCGAGCCGCGCCTCAGCCCGCTCGATGGCCTCGGGCGTCGGGATGCCGTCCAGCCCGGCGCGTGTCACCGAGTCGCTGGCCAGCAGCGTCGCGAAGCGTGCCGCGTCGAGCGGGTCGCCGGTGGCGCACAGCCGCGCGAAGAACGACGCCGCGAACACGTCCCCCGCGCCGGTGGGGTCCACCTCCCGCACCGGCGGCGCGGGGATAGCCTGCGCCTGCCCTGCTACGTAGAGCGTGCTGCCCTTCGCGCCTCGCGTCACGACCGCGACCCGCGCCTGCCGGGCGTAGTAAGCGGCAAGTGACTCATCGCCGGCTACATCCTCGATGCTGAGCACCACCGCACCGGCCTGCGCCAGCACGGTGTCCGCGCCCTCCCAGTGCCGGAACGAGACGCGGCCCTCCTCGTCCCACTGGCGCATCCAGCCCTGCGGTGTGACGCACAGGCAGCCACCGCCCGGCATGGCGGCGAATTCCGCCGCGACCTCGCCCGCGACCGGCGCGAGGTGCACCACACGCGCCGACCGCCACGCCTCAGGCACAGCGTCGGGTGTCAGCGCGGCGGCACGGGCGGAGAGAATCTGCTGGCGGCCTGCCGGCGTGTACACATTCTCGAAGGTCGTCGCGACATCGGTGGGGAGGTTCGCGATGCGCACGCCGTCCAGCGGCGCCGCCAGCGGCGCGAGGCTGCGCGGCATGCTGGTGACGAGCGCCACGCGCAGGCCGAGCGCCCGCGCCGTCAGCGCGCTGTACGTCACCGAGCCGCCGAGACGCGGCCCGGCGGGCGTCAGGTCGCGGGTGACGTGGCCGATGGCGAGGTAGTCAATGTCACTCACGGAATCTCCCCTCCAGTCGCGCCAGGTCGTGATGCACAGAAGGGGCGCTCATGCGCCCCCTCTGGCTTTATCCAGACTTCAGCCGGTGCTGCCGGGCGTAGCTAGCGGCCCGCGCTGCGCGTCGGGATGATCGTGACGCGGCGGCTGTTGCCGGTCCCGGTGCTTTCTGTCTCGACGCGCGGATCCTGCCGCAGCGCAACGTGGATGACACGCCGCTCGTTCGGTGGCATCGGGTCCAATGTTACGGTGCGCCCGCTCTGCACGGCCTTCTGTGCCATGCGCTCTGCGAGCTTTTCCAGCGAGGCTTCGCGCCGTGCTTTATAGCCCTCGACGTCGATCACGATGTTGGCGCGCCGCTGCAGCTCGCGGCTGACGATGAGCCGCGTGACGTACTGCAGCGCGTTGAGCGTCTCGCCGTGCCGCCCGATCAGAATGCCGAGATCGTTGCCGCGCACATCCAGAATCCAGGGGGCCTCATCCTCGTGAGGGGCCGGCTCGGCGTGGTACACGTCGACGTCCGCCTCAATCTCCATCTTCTCAAGCAGCTCAAGCAGCGCCGCCTTAGCGATCTCCGCCTCGCGCTCAAGGTCCTCGGCGGCCAGCGGCACGCTCACCCGTTCCGCGGGGGCGTAGCCATCCTCGTCCTCGTCGTACGCCTCATACGCCTCGCCCGCCGCGTATGCCTCATCTTCTGCGTACGTCTCGTACTCGTCTTCCTCGACGTCGAAGGGCTCTTCTTCTTCGACTTCAAACTGCTCCTGCGGGGGCTCCCACGCCGGCACTTCCTGCACCGGCTCGACTTCGTCGACAACGTTCTCAGGCGCGGCTTCTTCCCACGCGGGCGGCTCGTCGGCTGGGACAGGCTGCTGCGCGCCGGCAGGCGGGCGAAGCGGGGTCAGCCGGACGACCGCATCCCGCGCACCCATGCCCAGCACGCCCCGGCTGCCCTCTTCGACAATCTCGATGATGACGTCGTTGCGTGATAACCCCAGCCGCTGCAGGCCCTCCTGAATCGCCTGTTCGAGCGTCGGGGCCGTGACGTCGACAGGGGTCAGAGAACTGTAATTACTCATACATCATCCACCTTCTCTGAATCGACCTGGCCCGGAAAGCCAGGGATGACGGCATCTCAGCCGGAACACACAGTGCAGTTACTTCTTCTTGCGAGCCGGGCGCTGCTGCTTGGCGTCTGCCGCTGGCTGCGGCAGGCCGAGCAGCCCTGGCAGGCTGAAGCTGCCATCCTCTGTCCCGAACAGGTTCTTCAGGCTCGCGCGGCCCATCAGCGCGTACTGCAGGAAGCCGATGATGTTGGACAGGATCCAGTAGATGGAAAGGCCGGATGGGAAGGTGAGCGAGATGTAGCCGATGAACAGCGGCATCGTGAGCTGCATCGAACGGCTCATCGCCGCGCCCTGCGCGTCAGAGCTGGGCGGAGTGAGCAGCTTCTGCTGGAGCCAGGTCGTCACGACGACGAGCACAGGCAGGATGTAGAAAGGATCAGGCTGTGCGAGGTTGAGCCATGCCCAGTGACTGTCCAGCGGGATGAGCGTCGTAGGGCGCGGCAGAAAGCTCAGGGTGCCAGCCGGCAGGCTGTAGATGTGCTGCGACAGATCGATGAGCTGCAGCGGCGACGCCGCCAGCGACCGCGTGATCGCCTGGTACAGCGCAATCAGGATCGGGAACTGGATCAGCGTCGGCAGGCAGCCGCCCAGCGGGTTAACCCCCGCCTCGCGGTAGAGTTCCATCGTCTTGCGCTGCAGCACCTCAGGCTCGTTCTTGTGCTTCTCCTGAAGCTGCTTCAACTTCGGCTGGAGTTCCTGCATCGCCGCCGTCGACTTCTGCTGGCGGTGGGTCAGCGGGAACGTAATCGCCCGGATCAGGATCGTCAGCAGCAGAATGGCCAGCAGAAAGTTGCGGCCCAGCAGCCCGTAGAACCAGATCAGCAGGTTGACCATCGGGTTGAGGAGCAGTATATCCCACATAGATTAGGACTCTTTCCGGTTATGAGCCCACAGGCTCAAACGACCAGACACCGAGCAGTGTGCCGGCGTCCAGTGCGTGCAATGGCGCGTCACCCTCGTGCGAGCCCACCAGTACCACGTCGCCCAGCGCGACAGGGGTGCTGTTGAGCGGAACCGTCCGCCGGTTGGTGCCCGTCTCGAAGAAGAGGAAGCGTGAGGCAAACTCGACTTCGACCGAGCCGGGCTGGACGAGGTTCTGGCCTGTCTCCAGGTTCAGCTTGTACAGCCGGGCGGCGCCGGCGGGGTCGCCGCTGCCAACAAAGACGGCTGTCTCCCCTTCCTGTGCCGCGACGAGCACCGGCGAGCCGACGACGCGACCACTCACTTCGGTCGTCCACAGCTCATCGCCCGTCTCGACGTCCAGAGCGAAGACGTGCCCGTCCAGGTCGGCAGCTACGAGCGTACCCGTGGCGTCGTCGACAGCAGGGCTGCCCCACACCCAGTTGGTGGCCTCGTACTGCCACACCACCTCGCGGCTCTCCACGTCGAGTGCGTACAGGCGGTTATTGAAGCTGCCGAAGAGCAGCAGACCCTCATAATACGTCGGGGCGCTGACGATGGCGCCCATCGGCGGGGTCAGGCTGTCGCCGCTGTCCGGGAACCGCCAGCGCAGCTCGCCGGTTTCGGCGTCGAGGGCGTACAGGTGCTTGTCAAGCGACGGAATGTAGAGCGTGTCCTCTACGACGAGCGGCTCCGCCCAGATGCCCTGGTCCGCCTCGAACGACCACACCTCGCTGCCGTTCTGAGGGTTGAGGGCGTGCACCACGCCGTCAGCCGAGCCCGCGTACACCAGCCCGTTGCTGATCGTCGCGCTGCCAATGAACGGAGAACGGTCGCTCTCAAACGTCCAGATCGGAGCGCCGGTGTCGGGGTTCAGCGCCACCAGCGTATTGTCATAATCCCCGACGACGACCATGTCGTCGCTGACGGCCGGGGGCGCGTAGAATGTGCGGCCGCGCTCAGGCTCGGCGGGGTACGTCCAGACTTCCGCACCCGTCTCCGGATCTACTGCGTAGACGCCCGGCCCGAATGCAACATACACCAGTTCTTGCTCTTCACCTGTGGAGATGCCAGGCCAGCTCGCGCCGGTCAACGCTGCCTGGTTGCCCGCGCACCCGGCGAGCACGCCTGACAGCAGCAGCAGTGCCGCGGCGAGCAGCCCAAAGCGAACACTTCGTTTAATCAAAAATGGAACTCCTCGGGAACGGGGTCGTAGCCCCCTGGGTTGAAAGGATGGCACCGCGCGATGCGTTTCGCCGCCAGCCAGCTTCCTTTGAAGAACCCGAAACGCTTGAGCGACTCATACCCGTAGTGTGAGCAGGAGGGCGTGAAGCGGCACGAGGGAGGCAGCACTCGTGAGAGCGTCAGCTGGTAGAGGCGGATGAGCCCCATCGCAATGTATTTCATCTGTCTACGTTCTATCCAACAGGTTGGCGCGCCTCAGCAGCAGGCCCAGCTCGTCTTCTAGCTCCCGGTATCTCGCATCTGCAGACGGGGGGAAGGCAATGATCACGATGTCGTAGCCGGGGATGACCGCCGGGAGCCATCGCCGGGCTGCGGCGCGCAGCCGCCGCCTGACCTTGTTGCGGGCAACCGCGTTGCCGACGCGCCCGCTAACGACAAATCCAAAACGGTTATGTGGCAGGCTGTTCGGCCCCGCATTCAGCGCCAGCCGTACACCCCGCCACCGTTTCCCCTCTCGCCTGAGCGCTTCAAAATCGCGCGGGCTCTTCAGGCGCAGGTGTCGAGGCAGCATTGCTGCAGCCCGGCACGCTCGCCTAGTCGGCGTTCCAGTTGGTATTCTTGACGTGCTTGCGCTGCACGGCCAGCGACTTACGGCCCTTTGCCCGGCGGTTCTTCAATACCTGGCGCCCGGACTTGGTCTTCATCCGGGCGCGGAAGCCATGGACGCGCGCGCGGCGACGGCGCTTCGGCTGATAAGTACGTTTCGGCATGAGTCTGTCAAACCTCTCTTATGCTCACAAGTGATCCGCCCCAGTTGTGGGGCGGGCATTAACGTTCAGTCGAGATCATCTGGTAATTATAACGTGCCCATACACGCGGGGCAAAACGCAAGGAGGCACGGATTCCGCGTGAATCGGGCCGTTTTTCGACCACAGGATACAGAAGAGTGAAGCCCGCGTGGGCTTCACCCCTCACATGAATCTGTACGTCGTTTGGGCAGGCGAGTTGCGCTTACACCTGGAAGATCTGTATCAGGTTGCCGCAGGTGTCGTCAAAAACGGCGATCGTCGTATTGCCGGCGTCTGTCGGCTCCATCGTGAACCGCACGCCGAGTGCTTTCATGCGCTCGTACTCCCCGCGCACGTCATCCGTGGCGAACGCCGTGTAGGGGATGCCCTGCTCCATTAGCGCCGCCCTGTACGTCTGTGCTGCCGGGTTCTCGCTCGGCTCCAGCAGCAGCTCAGTGCCATCCGGCTCGTCTGGGGAGACCACCGTCAGCCACCGGATCTCGGGTATCTCGGTCTTCTTGACGAAGCCGAGCACATCTGTGTAGAACTTGAGCGCTTTGGCCTGGTCGTCTACCAGCACGCTCGTCAACTTTATCCACATATCCTCGTCCCCTGAAACCCATCACGATCGTTAAAGACCTGATCGCATTATCGCACATGCGTTCTATCTTCGTCAAGCCTGCCGGCAAGGCTGCCTCACCTGCTGCTTTGCGCCATGCCGCCGACGGGAGTATCTTCAACAATGGAAATTGAAACTGACATCGACTTCCGCCACACTTGAGATGCCACACCCGGAAGGAGCCATATGACCGACCACAATCACGTCCGGCTGGTGCTGCCAGGCCCGGTCGAAGTTCGCCGTGAAATCCTCGACGCTCAGGGCCAGTGGATGATCGGCCACCGCGGCGAGGCGTTCTCTGAGCTCTTCGCCCGCGTCGAGGACCGGCTCAAACAGATGTTTCTCACCCAGCACCGCGTCTACATCGTCGGGTCGTCGGGCAGCGGCCTTTGGGAAGGTGCAGTCCGCAACAGCGTGCGCGACGACCGCCGTGTGCTGCACTGCGTCAACGGCGCGTTCAGCGAGCGCTGGGTGGATGTCAGTCTCGCGAATGGCAAGCAGGTCGACGTCATCAGCGTGGACTGGGGCCGCGCCATCACCCCGGAGATGGTCGCAGCGGCGCTCGACGGTGCACAATACGATGCCGTGTGCGTTGTCCACAACGAGACGAGCACCGGCGTAACAAACCCCATCCGGGAGATCGCCGGTGTCGTCCACCAGCACGAGGATACCCTGCTGCTCGTCGACACGGTCAGCGGCTTTGTGGGCGCCGAACTGCGCGTTGACGACTGGGGCATTGACGTGGCGCTCACCTCCTCGCAGAAGGCTTTCGCACTGCCGCCGGGGCTGGCCTTCGCCGCCGTCAGTGACCGCGTGCTGGAGCGCGCCAACCAGATTGAGTACCGGGGCTTTTACTTCGACTTCCTCCAGTACGAGAAGCACATTCAGAAAAGCAGCACGCCCTCGACGCCACCCGTCTCCCTGCTCTTCGCCGCCGATGCGCAGCTTGAGGCCATGCTCGCCGAGGGGCTGGAGAACCGCTGGGCGCGCCACGTTGCCATGCGCGACCACACCATCGAGTGGGCCCAGGCGCGCGGCTTCGGCCTGTTTGCCGAGGAGGGCTATCGCTCGCCGACGGTGACGACCATCGCCAACACTCCCGGCATTGACGTCAACGCGCTGGCGGCCTTCATGCGCGAGGAGCGCGGCTTCGCCATCGACCGGGGCTACGGCAAGCTCAAGGGCCAGACGTTCCGCATCCCCCACATGGGCGACATGCAGCCCGAAACGCTCCAGGAAGTGCTGGCTGGCATCGACGACTTCCTGGCCAGGCAGTGAGGTGCCAGCCATGACTTACCACGTACTGATCCCGGACAGAGTCGACCCCGCGGCTGTGGAGCTGCTGCGCGAGGCGGGCGGCATCGAGGTAACAGCGCCGGGCCGCATGAGCCGCGAGGAAACGCTCGCCGCCATCGGCCCGGCGGATGGCCTCATCATCCGCAGCACGACGCAGGCGGATGCAGAACTCATCGGCATGGCACCCCGGCTGAAGGCCATCGTGCGGGCGGGCGCGGGCGTTGACAACGTCGACTTGCCCGCAGCGACTGCACGCGGCGTGGTCGTCATGAATACACCGGAGGGCAACACCGTCTCGACCGCCGAGCACACCTTCGCCCTGATGCTGGCCCTCGCCCGGCATATCCCGGCGGCGCACCAGGCGCTCGCCGAGGGCCGCTGGGAGCGCAAGGCCTTTGAGGGCGTCGAGCTCAAGGGTAAGACACTGGGCATCGTCGGGCTGGGCCGCGTGGGGCGGGCGGTCGCGGAGCGCGCGCTTGCCTTCGGCATGACGGTCATCGCCTACATGCCGTACAGTGCCGCCGACCCCGAGATCGAGGCGGTCGGCCTCGACGTGCTGCTCGCCCGTTCCGATTTCATCTCGCTGCACCCGCGCCTGACGGACGAAACGCGCGGCATGATCGACGCCGCCGCCATCGCGAAGATGAAGCCCGGCGTGCGCATCGTCAACGCGGCCCGCGGCGCGATCGTCGATGAGCACGCCCTCGCCGATGCCCTGCGCAGCGGGCACGTAGCCGGCGCCGCGGTGGACGTCTACTCGCAGGAGCCCCCCTCCCCCGATTACCCCCTCGTCGGCCTGCCGAACGTGGTCCACACGCCGCACCTCGCAGCCAGCACCGCCGACGCGCAGATCGCCGTCGCCGTGCTGGCTGCCGAGCAGATGGCCGGCGCTCTGCTGCGGGGCGAGTATCGCAACGTGACGAACCCCGAGGCGCTGCCTGCCTCATCCGGTTGACGTGTCGAGGAGAAGAGCGTGAGAAATACGATTGTCGTGATGAAGGGCGACCAGACCGGGCAGGAGCTTCTTGACGAAGCGCTGCGCGTCCTCGACCCCGAGGTGACGCGCCTCGACCTGCACTTTGAGGCCTTCGACCTCTCGCTGGAGAACCGCCGCGCGACCCGCAACCAGGTCGTGCAGGAGGCGGCGGCCCGTGTCGTGGAGACCGGGCTGGGCATCAAGGCCGCCACGATCACGCCGGGCGACCCCGACGATGTTGGCAGCCCCAACGCCCTGCTCCGGGAGTTGATCAAGGCCCAGGTCATCCTGCGGATTGGCCGCCGCATCCCGCACCAGCGGCCCGTCGGCGGCGTCCACGCGCCAATTGCTGTGGTCCGCATGGCGGTCGAAGACGCCTACAACGCGAAGGAATGGCGCGAGGGCGAGGGGCTTGACGAGGTCGCCTACAGCACGCGGCACCTCACCCGCCGCACCTGCCGGGCCGTCGCCGAGTTCGCCTTCCGCTATGCCCAGCGCACCAGTGCCAAAGTGTTCGGCGGGCCGAAGTTCACCGTCAGCCCGATCTACGAAGGCATGTTCAAAGAGGAGCTTGATGCCGCCGCCGCACGCTACCCGGATGTGCGTTACGACCCGCAGCTCATCGACGCGACCTATGCGCTGCTGCTGGAGACATCCGGCGAGCCGCTGGTCATCCCGGCGCTCAACCGTGACGGCGATACCATGAGCGACCTCGTGCTCAAGCTGTTCGGCACCATCGCAGGGGCGGAGTCGGCTGTGCTCAGTCTCGACGAGAACTTCCAGACCCGCACCGTGCTCACCGAAGCGCCGCACGGCACCGCGCCCAGCCTGGAGGGCAAGAACATCGCCAACCCCATGGCCATGATCCTGGCAGGGGCGGCCCTGCTGCGCTACGTGGACAGCGAGCGCGCGACTGCCGCCAGCCGCGCCATCTACGAGTCGGTCTTCGAGACGGTCTACGATGGTCTGCGCACCCCCGACCTCGGCGGGCAGGCAAGCATGACGGAGTACACCAACGAGGTCATCCGCCGCGTCAAGGCCAAGCTGGAGGTCTGGGAGGCGCTGTAGCAGCCCCTCACCCCGCGGCTGCGCCGCTCCCCCTCTCCCGGTCGCGACCTTCGGCCGCAGGGAGAGGGGAAAAGCAGTGCCGTGCACGAAACGGTCCCACCACCATCGCCCCTCTCCCAGGCACGCACGACGTTTCACGTCGACGCGTGCCTGGGAGAGGGGTTGGGGTGAGGGCTCCAGAATCAAAACGCCCCGCCGATACCCTGGCGGGGCGTTTATCCTGTCAGGGGGTTCTCATGCCGCGCGCACGCTCTGGTACGTCCAGCGGGTTTCGGGCCCGCCGTAGCGGCGCGAAACCAGCAGCTCGATCAGAATGTCGCGGGCGTAGGCCTCCGGCATCAGCGTCAGCGCCCGCCCCAGATGCTTGCACAGCGCCTGCCGGTGCGAGGCAAAGCGGAAGTACGGGCAGCTGCAGGCGAAATGCCGGTTCGCCATATCCACGATTACGTCGTGCCCGTGCATGGTGTAGACCCAGCGCCGCGTATCGCCGCGCACCAGCGTTGCCTCGTCGGCGGGCATGTCGTCCAGCCGTGGGCGGCTGCGCCCCAGCCGCTGCTCGTCCGACCGCAGCAGCATCTCCAGCAGCTCCTCGACCGGGCGCGTGCCAAAGCGCGCTGCGATCAGGTCGTTCTCCAGCGTCTTGAGCTCGTCCTCGTTGAGCTGCCGCAGCAGCCGCCCGGTGAGGTCGGACCGCGACAGTCCCGGCAGCCGGCGCAGGCCAAACTTCTCCGCGAGGTACTCGATCACCGGCGTGCTGGTATCGCGAAGCAGGTTCATGAGAACCGGCGACGCGCGGTGACGCCCGCCTCTCACCACCGTAAATGTCTGCTGCTCGTGTTCGGGTAGTGCCTTCATAGCGCCCAACTTCCAACAATCGGCACAAATGTTCTATCTGTAGTATACCCGAAAATTATGAGTTGGCAAGATCTCTCTACATTATTTGCAGCACGAATCCTCCCTCGCTCCGCACCCGCACGCTGAACGTGCACGTTTCCTCATCCCATGCCTGCTCCAGCAGCGTGCCGCCCTCGCACGCGGCCTCACCCGGCGAGCTGTCCAGCCCGTACACGACGACGCGCACCGTCTCGTAAGGTGGTACGTAGTGGCCGCGTACGACCTCCCGCGTGACGCGCGTCGAGCCATCTTCCGCGCCCACCACCACGAACCGTGAGACGCGGTGCTCGCCCGGCTCCTCGTAGTGGACGGTCTCGCCGTCGTCCTCGTACAGCAGGCTGGTGTGCTCGCCCGCCGCCCGGTAGACGCGCAGCTCAAGCTCCTCGACCGGCAGCTCGCCAACGTACTGCTGCACGGGCCACAGCGGGACCGCCGCCCCGCCCTGCACGAACAGCGGCAGCACGTCCAGCGGGGCCTCGACCGTCACCGTCTGCCCGCCCTGATGGCGCTGCCCCGTCCAGAAGTCGTACCACTCGCCTGCCGGCAGGCACACGTCGCGCTCGTGCTGGCCCGGCGCGAGCACCGGCGCCACGAGAAACGCATCGCCGAACAGGAACTGGTCGTCCAGGCTGTGCGTGCGCTCGTCGGCGGGGTAGTCGAAGGCCAGCGCCCGCATGATGGGCAGGCCGGTCTGCGCCGCCTGCCAGGCCGCCGTATAGATGGCAGGCAGCAGCCGGTAGCGCAGCTCCAGGTAGCGCCGGCTGATGGCCTCGACCTCAGCCCCGAAGGCCCACGGTTCCTGGTCCGCCGAACCCACCATCGAGTGGATGCGGAAAAACGGCGTAAACGCGCCGACCTGCATCCAGCGGGCAAACAGCTCGGGCGAGGGCCCGCCGGTGAAGCCGCCGGCGTCGGGCCCCGTCACGGGTATGCCCGAGATGCCGAGGTTGATCACCATCGGGATGGACAGCGCGAGGTCATCCCACGTGCTGCGGTTGTCCCCGGTCCAGTGCAGGGCGTAGCGCTGCAAGCCCGCCCACCCCGAGCGCGAAAGGATCAGCGGGCGGCGGTCAGGCCGCAGCCGCTGCAGTCCCTCCACGCTGGCCCGCACCATCAGCAGCCCGTACACGTTGTGAAGCTCGGCGTGGGTGGACCCCTGCCCCTCGCGGTCGTGCATCAGGATGCCGGGGACCTCGCCGGTCGCCGGGCTGCCGGTGATGATCGCGGGCTCGTTCATGTCATTCCAGAAGGCGTCAACGCCCTGGTCGAGCAGCTCGCGGTACAGCCCGCCCCACCACTCGCGCACCGCAGGGCTGCTGAAGTCCGGGAAGTGGCAGTCGCCGGGCCACACCGGCCCGGTGAAGCGCACGCCGTCCGGGTACTTCACGAAGTAGTCGTTGGCCACGCCCTGGTCGTAGACGTGGTAGCCGGGGTCCACCTTGATGCCAGGGTCGATCATCGTCAGTGCCTTGAAGCCCTGCTCGTGCAGCCGGGCCGTCATGCGGTCGAGCTCGGGGAAGCGCGCGCGGTCCCAGGTAAAGCTGCGGTAGTCGTCCATGTAGTGAATGTCGATGTGGATCACGTCGCAGGGCAGGCTGCGGCTGCGGTACTCGTCGGCGATCTGCAGCACGCGCGGCTGGGGGAAGTAGCTCCAGCGCGACTGGTGCAGCCCGAAGGCCCACAGCGGCGGCAGGCTCAGCCGCCCGGTCAGCGCAGTGTACTGCTCCAGCACGCGGGCCGGCGTGCCCGCCATCACGTACAGGCGCATCTCGCCGCCCGCCGCCCGGTAATCGAAGCGCCCCGCCGACTCCGTGCCGAAGTCCGCCCACGCCCGGTACGTATTGTCGACGTAAATGCCAACCGCCTGCCCGCCGGCGAGCGCCATCGTGAACGGCACGCTCATGTAGAGCGGGTCTTTGCCGCGCCCGTACCCTGAAGGGTCCACGTTCCACAGCTCAAGCTGCCGCCCGGCGTAGTTCAGGCCAAACGCCTTCTCGCCCATGCCGTAGAACGGCGTGCCGGGTTCGAACTGCGCCTGCCAGCCAGCGGCCTCGCCGCCTTCGTGCGCCACCGCCCCCCTGCCCCCGGCAAACAGCCGTGTGCCATCGACAATGAACAGCGACAGCTCGCCCGTCGCCCGGTCGATGCTCAGCCGCATGTCCGCCGTGGCGATCTGCACGTGCGTATCCGACTCCACCACCTCGACCGGCGTCTCCGCCCACTCCTCCTCAGGCTTCGCGACGCTGTAGGAGAACGGCGGCTTGAAGTCGTCGTCGGGCCGGTAGCGAAGCTGGATGACATCCGTTGCCAGTGCCCGGAC
>CAZDLX010000002.1:17877-53754 GCA_964506005.1 uncultured Anaerolineae bacterium
TTGAACATCTGGCGGATGGACATTCCCACGGCTTATCCTCCTGTGGGTGGGGCAGGCTGCGTCGAGTCGCGCTGCCGTGCCACTCTGTGCTACAATGAGCACCGGTTAATTGCTTGACCACTACAACATATGTTGTATACTTACAGCAAAAGATAACTCATTCTACAACGATCCCCTAGCTACAGGAAGCGGACCATGGGCATGCGCGTATCTTGTCTCCAGGAAAACCTCTCTCGCGGGCTCAACATCGTCAGCCGGGCGGTCGGCACCCGGACCACGCTGCCGGTGCTCTCCAACGTGCTGCTGCAGACGGATAACGGGCGGCTGCGCCTCGTCGCAACCAACCTGGAGATGAGCATCACCGCCTGGATCGGCGCCTCCGTCGAGGAGGACGGCGCGATCACCGTGCCCGCTCGCACCCTCAACGACCTCGTCAACACGCTCTCGCCGGAGCGCGTCGACCTGGAAGTGGCGGTCCGCACCAACGCCCTGCACCTCGTCTGCGGCGCGACGACAGCCAACATCAAGGGCATAGACGCCTACGAGTTCCCGCCCATCCCCGAGCCTACCGAAGACGACTTCGTGCTGGCCATCCCCGCCGCTGAGTTCAAAGAGGCGATCAATATGGTGGCCTTCGCCGCCGCCCGCGACGACAGCCGCCCCATTCTCACGGGTGTCTCGGTCAGCCTCAACGAAGACGTGCTCACCCTCGCCGCCGCCGACGGCTTCCGGCTCTCCGTGAAGCGCATCGCGCTGGAGAGCAGCGACCACCCACCGTTCACGCTGGTGGTGCCGGCGCGGACGTTGCTGGAGGTCGCCCGCGTCATTACGGATGACGACGAGTTCGTGCAGCTCGTGCTCCCGCCCGACCGCGCCCAGGCGCTCTTCTTCGTCGAGAACGCGCAGGTCGTTTCCCAGCTCATCGACGGCACCTTCCCCGACTTCCAGCAGATCATCCCGCGCGATGTCGAGACGCGCACCGTCCTGTACACCGCCGACGTGCTGCGCGCCGCCCGCCGCGCGGACATCTTCGCGCGTGAGGCCAACAACACCGTCCGCTTCAGCATCGAGCCGCAGGACGGCATGGCAGGGATCGTGCGGGTGCGCGCGCAGGCCTCTGAGACCGGCGAGAACGAGGTCCTGCTCGACGCCAGCATCGAGGGCGAGGGCGTCGAGGTGGCGTTCAACGTCCGCTATCTCATCGACGTGCTCAACGTCATCCCTCATGACCAGATCGTGCTCAAGACCATCCGCGCCGACAAGCCCGGCGTGATCCAGCCGCTCAACGACGACAGCTTCACGCACGTCGTCATGCCCATGCACATCGGCGGTCGCTAAACGCCCACTTCGCCGCCCACCTGACGCCCCGGCAGCCGGCCGCCGGGGCGTCTTTGTGCATGCCGCACGGCCACTCCAATGCAAGATTGATAGGGTTCTATCACCACTCTAACACTTATCGAGTATCTTATTGCTGCATCGTTTACATCAGCAATTCTCATTTGGTATCCGGCTGAATAGAAAACGCATGTGACCGACTGAAGACGGCATGGTATGGACAGCTCCGGTGCCAGCCGCGACACGCTGCCACCGGAATCTAGATTGAGGTTTGAGATGTCGATGTCCCGAGTGTTCGACGCGCCGATCATCACCAACGATCAGAGCATTGATCGTCTGCTGGCGGCGCCCCTCCCCATTCTCCTGCTGCTCTGGCGGCAGGACTTCCCCGACGACGTCAACCGGATGATGAAGCTCATAGCCGGGCGCGAAGCCGGGCGTCTGATCGTCGCAAAGGTCAACGCGAGCGACAACCCGGAGGCGGCCCGCCGCTTTGGCGTGAAGCACTCGCTGGTGCTCGTGGGACTGCTGAGCGGCGACGAGATCACACGGGCGGAAATGCCTGGCGAGGCCGACGTCGAGCAGCACGCCGAGTTCCTGCTGGGTCGCGGCGAGCGCCCCGCCGCGCGCCGCGAGGCACAGCCCCGGCCCACCAATCACGTGCATAACGGCACCGACAGCCGCCCCCAGGCCGTAACCGACGCCACCTTCGAGCAGGCCGTGCTGCGCTCGCCGCTGCCGGTCCTCGTCGACTTCTGGGCGCCGTGGTGCGGCCCCTGCCGCATCGTCGCTCCGATCCTCGACAGGCTGGCGCGGGACTACGCGGGCCGGCTGCGAATCGCCAAAGTCAACGTGGATCAGAACTCCCACTACGCCGGCGTCTACGGCGTGCAGGGTATCCCGACGCTGCTGCTCGTGCAGAACGGCGTCGTCGTTGACCGGCTCGTCGGGGCGCTGCCCGAGCCACAGCTCCGCAGCCGCATCGAGAAGCTGCTGAACGGCTGAGTGCGAACACGCCGCGAGAGTTGCATCAAACGCCTGGCGACTGACCCGCGCCAGGCGTTTGCTCATGGATCGGGGGCACGATACACTGGCATAAGGAGCCCGCGAGAGGATGCAAATTATGGCAGTATTGCAGCACGCCCTCGACCGGCTGCGCGAGGCAGGCTACCGGATCACCAACGCAAGGCTTGCCGTCCTGAGTGTGCTTCAGGAGAGCGACGGTCACCTGACATCGGCTGAGATCATCAATCAGGTAGACGCCCGCGACCCGTCGATCGGGCGGGCCAGCGTCTTCCGCACGCTCGAACTGCTGACCAATCTCTCGCTTGTCCGCCCCACATACCTCGAGAGCCGCACGCCCACCTACGTGCTGCTAACTCACGAGGGGCACCACTCCCACATTATCTGTACCAACTGCAGCCGCGTCATCGAGCTGGACGTCTGCCAGGTCGACGACATCGCGCAGAGCGTCGGCGAGCAGCATGGCATCCACGTTACCGGCCATCTGCTGGAGTTCTACGGTATCTGCGAGCGGTGTGCAGAAGCGGGTGCGGCGCCCCACCACACCCGCCCGGAGGGGCTTGACCCGGTCACGACCTGACTAACGAGGAGGCCATGACCCAAACCGAGACCAACGCGCAGGCAACCGCCCCCCTGATCTCCCTCCGGCGCAGCTTCCAGATGCGCCCTGCCGGCGTGGCCACCCTCGGCACCGGGATGTGGCTGGCCGTCGGGCTGTTTGCCCTGCTGGAGCACGCACAGCTCCTCGCGGGCGGGCACACCGGCTGGGCTTACCTTGTCATGGCGCTGCTGCTGCTGCCAACTCTGCTCGCCTTCGTCGAGCTTCGCAGCTGGGCGGGCTACACCGGCGGCAGCTACCGCCTCATCCGCAGTCTGGAGCGCAATGACCTGACGTTCTTCGCCGGCTGGATTTACCTGCTCGGCTGGGCCAGTGTCAGCGCGCTGCTCGCACGCATCTTCGCCGATTACGGCGTACGCTTGCTGTCCGCCGTTACACCGCTGCGCCTCGACCCGGTGTGGCTCATCGCCGCACTGCTGGGTTTCTTCGTGATTACGAATGTCATCCACCTGCGGCCCTCATGGCGTGTGGCGATATGGCTGGCCTTCGCCGTGGTCGCATTCACGCTCGTCCTCGTCGTCATGCTAGCGGGCCGTGTGCTGGCCGATCCCGCGCGGGTTATCGCGCCGGTCACGTCACGGGGGCAGAGCTTCTTCGGCACGGTGGTCATTCTCATCGGCAGCATGTGGGTCATCGAGCTGCTGACCGGCGCGGGCGACCGCCGCCGCCGCACACTGTGGATCGAAGTCGTGCTGCTCGTGGGCGGGCCGATCCTCGCGGGGCTCGTCGCGCTTGGCGGGCGCTGGGGCGCGCCGGGTGCCGGCTCCTTCGAGGGTATCGCGGAGATGCTGCTGCCCCAGTATGGCCAGAGTCTGGTGCTGGTGCTGGGGACGGTCGTCACCGGCGTTACGTGGCAGGTGCTGGGGCTGCTGATGCTGCGCCGCTTCCAGCTCATCGGGCTGGATGGCTGGCTGCCTGCCTGGCTGCTGCGGCCTTACACCTTCCTCAAAGCGCCGATCCTGCTCATCATCGCGCAGATCGGCCTAACCCTGGCGGCCTTGCTGCTCGGCCCGGCGCTCACCAGCCTGCCGGGCTCGCGCGTCACCGTTACGCTGAACCTGGCTGCTATCGCGGGGCTGGCCTACCTGCTGCTCGGCATGGGCGTTGACATTGCCGACATCCTGCTGGCGAACAGCCCGCGGGCAGCGGAGCGTACGCTGCGCCTGCCGCTGTACCCTGCCATCCCGGCGGCGAGTGCCGGGATCAACCTGCTGCTGATGCTCGCCGTGCCGTGGTCCGTGCTCGTACTGGGCGCGGCCTGGCTGCTGCTCGGCGCGCTGATCTACTGGCGCTCGGGCCGGGAGCAAATGCGCTCCTCGCGGCTTGGCGTGACGGTCTTCCAGGACGTGCGCACCGGGGCGGGCCTGAAATCCCACTATCCGGTACTTGTGCCCGTCGCGAACCCGTCCACGGCGCTTGGGCTGGCGCGGGTCGGCGCCGCACTCGCCAGGGTGCACGAGGGCCACGTGAGCGTGCTGCAGGTCGTCCAGGTTGCCGACCAGCAGCCGCTCGAGTCGGGGCGGCTGCACGCCCGGGAGCGCCAGACTCTTCTGGAGCGCGTGCTCGACGAGACAGGCGATTACGGCGTGCCCACCGAGGGTGTCACGCGGCTGGCCCGCAGCGTTGCCCAGGGCATTATGGATACGGTCAGCGAGGAAACGCCGCGCGCCATCGTCATGGGCTGGAACGCCCGACGGGGCGGGGATGGCCGCCGCGAGCTCGGCCACATCGTCGATCGGGTGCTGCAGGGCGCGGCGACCAATGTCGTTATCGTGCGGGGCGACTGGATCGACGCGCCGCTGCGCGTGCTGGTGCCGGTCGGCGGTGGCCCCCACGCCGCCGTCGCCGCACGCATCGCACTGGACCTGACCGAGGAGAATGGCGGCAGCGTGACGCTGCTCCACGTCGTCGATGACCCCGAGGCTGCGACCGGTGCGGGGTTGGAGCTTGTCAGGCGGCTCCACGAGACGCTCGGCAGCCCGGAGCGGGCCGAAGCTCGCGTCGTCATGGCGGACAGCACCCGGAAGGGCATTCTCAAGGCACTGGAGACGCACGACGCGGTCCTGCTCGGCGCGACCGAGCAGAACATTTTCGACACCGAGCTCTTCGGCCAGCTCCCACTGGAGATCGCCGCCGCCACCGACAAGCCGCTGGCGCTGGTGCGCAGCGCGACCGGGCTGACAGACCTCGTCGCCCGCAGGGCGTGGTCGTCTATCTCTGACACCCTGCCGACCCTGACGGCGCAGGAACAGCTTGAAACCTACTACCGGATGCGCAAGGCCGCCCAGCCAAGCATCAACTTCTTTATCCTGATCGGTTCGTCCGCAGTCATCGCCACGCTCGGCCTGCTGTTGAACAGCGCGGCGGTCATCATCGGCGCGATGCTCGTCGCCCCATTGATGTCGCCTTTCATTGCGCTCGCCACCGGCATCGTCACCGGTGATATCCAGACCATGCGCAACGCCCTGACGTCGATCTTTCAGGGTGTGCTGCTCGCGATCTTCATCGCCATCGTCTCGACGCTGGTCTCGCCGCTCGTCTCGCTCACGCCTGAGGTCATGTCGCGCACGCAGCCCAACCTGCTCGACCTCATGGTAGCGCTGGCATCCGGCTTCGCGGGGGCATACGCCATCGCGCGCAAGGAAGTCGGCGAGGCGCTGCCCGGTGTCGCCATCGCCGCCGCGCTGATGCCGCCGCTGTGCTCGGTGGGCATCGGCATCGCGCTCGGCAACCTCTCCGTCGCCGTCGGCGCGTTTCTGCTGTTTATCACAAACCTCGTGGCTATCGTGTTCGCCGCGGCAATCGTATTTCTGCTGCTCGGCATGCGCCCGCCGGCGCGGCCCGAGCGGCGACGCTGGCTGCGGCAGGGGCTGGTCATCTCGCTGATCTCGCTGGCGCTGGTGAGCATCCCGCTGGGCATCGTGCTCTACCGGGCAGTGCAGCAGGGTCAGGTCGAGACGCAAACGCGGAGCATCGTCACGCAGCGGATTCTGGAGGTGGACGAGAACGCCGAGCTGGCCAACTTCGAGATTGAGCTGGGCTGGCGCGAGGTCGCCGTGCTGGGGACGCTCTATATCGACTCGCCGGTGCCCGAGGGCTGGGTGGATGAGCTCGACGCGACGCTGGAGCGCACGCTCGACCGCGACGTGAGCATCCGCCTGTTCATCATCGAGGGGCAGGTGCTCCAGACAGGCGAGCCGTAGCGGCCCGCTACTCAAACAGCCGGGCGATCTCGTCGCGAGCGGGCCGTTCCAGCGGCTGCCCGCCCTGCGTGACGACGGCGGCGGGCCCCTCCTCGACGCGGCCCACGGCGTGGGCCGCTATTCCGCCCGCCTCCAGCGCCGCGGCGATTGCCCTGGCGTCGCCGGGGTTTACGGCCAGCAGCAGCGCGCCGCTGGCGATCGCCCCCGCCGGGTCGATGCTTACCGCCTCGCAGAGCCGCGCGGCGTCCGGCAGCACCGCCCCTGCGACGTCCACGACCAGCTGCCTGCCCGACGCGTCCGCCATCTCCCAGAGCCCGGTGGCCACACCGCCCTCGGTCGGGTCGTGCATGGCGTGGACGCGCCCTGCCTGCACCGCGATGCGCGCATCCTTCACCACGCTGATCCCCGGCTCGCGCAGGTAGTTCGCGCAGCCGTCGAGAAACTCCGCCGGGAAACGACCGGACAACTGCTCGCGGCGCTCGCGTGCGATTATCGCCGCCGCCTCGATGGGGTAGCCCTTCGTGAGCAGCAGCACGTCGCCGGGCTGCGCGCCACTCGTGCGCACGAGCTTCGTCTTCTCCACAAGCCCGAACATCGTCCCTGCCATGATGGGCCGGTCGATGCCGTAGGTGATCTCCGTGTGCCCGCCGACCACGCTGATGTCCAGCGACGCACAGGCCGCCTGAACCTGCCCGTAGATCGCCTCGACCATCGCGCGGTCGGCGCTGCCACCGGGCAGCAGCAGCGTCGCCATAAACCACTGCGGGGTGCCGCCGGTGGCTGCGATGTCGTTGGCGTTGACATGCACGGCATACCAGCCGAGCTCGTCAGTCGTGAAGGTGATCGGATCTGTCTTGGCGACGAGGTAGTGCGCCGCGCCAATGTCGATCACGGCGGCGTCCTCGCCCGGCTTCGGCCCGAGGATCACGCGGGGGTCCGTCACCGGCCAGCGGGCCAGCAGCGCGGCGAGGTCGTCGGGCGGGAGTTTGCCAAGCGGGTAGGTGTCAGGCATGCGGGTTCTCACGGCTGGTGGTCAGGGTAACGGGCTCATTATGCCCATCGCCGCAAGCCGCCGCAAGCCGCGCTTGACCAGCGCCCGAAGGCAGCGTACAGTGTGGGTGCGCGACCACGCCCCGCTGCTGCCAGATTGGAGCACCGATGAGCACCAAAGAATCCCTGTCGTTACAGCCGGTGGGCGGAGCCAGCCCGGAGATCGGGCGGTGGCTGGCCGCCTACGACGATGCCCGGCGCCGCACGCTGAAGCTGCTGGAGTCGGTAGACTCGCAGGCCATCAACTGGACCCCCGAGGGCCAGTCGAGCATCGGCTCAATCCTCTACCACGTTGCCGCCATCGAGGCGAGCTGGCTCTACGACGAGGTGCTAGGCAACCAGTGGCCGGAGAACTTCGACGAGCGCTTCCCCTACCCCGTGCGGGCCGACGGCCAGCACATCACCCCGGTGCCTGACGAATCGCTTGAGGCGCACCTCTCACGCCTCGACGCCGTCCACGCCGACCTGATCGCCGCCTACCGCGCCATGACGCTCGACGAGTTCCGCCGCGCCAGAGAGACGCCCGACTATACCGTCACGCCCGAGTGGGTACTGCACCACCTGATGCAGCATGAGGCCGAGCACCGCGCCGAGATCGGGTCGGTGTGGCAGCAGGCGAAGCGGGTGGGCACAGGCGTGTAACGCCTAACCGGCCCTACACCCAGTCCGTCGGCTCGCGGTAGGTGCCGAACACGCCGCGCAGCACGTCCACGATCTCGCCGAGCGTGGCATAGGCCTTCACCGCGTCGATGAAGACCGGCATCAGGTTCTCGCGCTCCTTCCTGGCCCCATCCTCGACCGCCTGCAGCGCCGCCCCGACCGCCTCGCCGTCTCGCTCCTGGCGCACTTCCTCCAGCCGGGCCATCTGCCGTTCGTAGCCGTGCGGGTCCATCTTCAGGATCGGGATGCGGATGTCGCCCTCCTCGACGTAGCGGTTGACGCCGACGATCACGCGCTCGTTTTCGTCGATCTCGCGCTGGTAGCGGTAGGCCGCCTCGGCGATCTCGCGCTGGAAGAACCCGACCTCGATGGCGGGCAGCACGCCGCCCAGGTCCTCGATCCGGCGGAAGTACTCGTAAGCCTCCGCCTCAATGCGCCGGGTCTGCGCCTCGACGAAGTACGAGCCGCCGAGCGGGTCCACCGTGTTCGTCACGCCGGACTCGTGCGCGATGACCTGCTGGGTGCGCAGCGCGATTTCCACCGCCTCGGCGGAAGGCAGCGCCAGCGCCTCGTCCATGCTGTTGGTGTGCAGGCTCTGCGTGCCGCCGAGCACCGCCGCCAGCGCCTGGATGGCCACCCGCACCACGTTGACCTCGGGCTGCTGCGCGGTCAGCGAGACTCCTGCCGTCTGCGTGTGGAAGCGCATCAGCATCGAGCGCTCGCTCTTCGCGCCGAAGGTGTCGCGCATCTCCCTCGCCCAGATGCGCCGCGCCGCCCGGTACTTGGCGATCTCCTCGAAGAAGTCGTTGTGCGCGTTGAAGAAGAAGCTGAGGCGCGGCGCGAACTCGTCAACGTCCAGCCCGCGCTCGACAGCCCAGCGCACGTACTCGAAGCCGTCCGCCAGCGTGAAGGCCAGCTCCTGCGCGGCGGTCGAGCCCGCCTCGCGGATGTGGTAGCCGCTGATGCTGATGGTGTTCCAGGCGGGCATCTCCTTCGCGCCGAACTCGATGGTGTCCGTCACCAGCCGCATCGAGGGGCGCGGCGGGAAGATGTACTCCTTCTGCGCGATGTACTCCTTGAGGATGTCGTTCTGCAGTGTGCCGCGCAGGCGGGCGCGGTCGTAGCCCTGCTTCTCGGCGGCGGCGATGTACATCGCCCAGATGATCGCCGCGGGCGAGTTGATCGTCATGCTGGTCGAGACTTCGCCCATCGGAATGCCGTCGAAGAGCAGCTCCATGTCCTTGAGCGAGGACACCGCCACGCCGCACTTGCCGAACTCGCCGAGCGCCTCGGGCGCGTCGGTATCGTAGCCGTACAGCGTCGGCATGTCGAAGGCGACGGACAGCCCGTCCTGCCCCTTCGAGAGCAGGTACTTGAAGCGCTCGTTGGTTTCCTCCGCCGTGCCGAACCCGGCGAACATGCGCATGGTCCACAGGCGGCCCCGGTGCATGGTGGCGTGGATGCCGCGCGTGTACGGGTACTCGCCGGGGAAGCCCAGCTCGTCCATGTACGAAAACCCCGGCAGGTCGGAGGGCGCGTACAGCCGCTCGACGGGCACGCTGGAGGTCGTCATGAACGTCTCGCGGCGCTCCGGCTGGCGGTCCAGCACCGCCTTGAGCGTCGTCTGCTCCCAGCGCGCTTTCTCTGCAGCCAGCTCTTCGAGCTGCTTCTCGCTCAGGTCCGCCCGTTCCCTCTCGACCATAGTTGCCTTTCCCCTCACTTGTCGATAGGTGATGATGCCCGTACGTACCCTGATTGTAATGGGGGCGCATGCTGCGCTCAAGCCGGATGCCCTTGCCGCTGGCAGGAAGCCGCGTATACGGGCACAATTGGGCTACAGTACCACACCAAGGCGGGCAAACGGGCATTGAGTGTCAAGAGAGTCGAGCGAGCGCAAGAGAAAGGCAACACGCGAGCATTATGCCGCCTGCTGCGCCACCGCAATGCCCTCGTCCGGCGGCATGCCGCGCAGGCGCTTGGCAGAGTGGCCGCCGCCGCCGCTGTGCCCTGCCTGCTGCGCGCCGCAGAGCAGGATGACGACCAGTACGTGCGCCGCTGGTCGATCCAGTCGCTGCAAGCCATCGACGCCCCTGAAGCCGTGGACGCCCTCACCATCACGATGATGAGCACCCGCGTCCAGGATGCCCGCATGGCAGCCCAGGCGCTCCGGCAGCTTGACAACCCCCAGGCCGGAGCTGCTCTCAGCCTTCGAGAGCTCCTCAACCAGCACGACTGGGATGCGCTCAAGCAGCTTGACGATCTGCAGAAGCGCGCGCTGGCCGCCGTGCTGCGCAGCGAGCAGTACGCGTCGTGGCCCTCTGCTCGCCGCCGCCGCCTGCTGGAGATCGCGGTCAATCAGGAGGTAACACCGCCCGCGGAAGTAAGCGGTGAGCTAGCCGACATGGGGCTGTATGTCAGCGAGGTACACACGGTTGTGGACCTGCTGCGCGGATTGCTCCACCGCAGCCCCGACGTGCGGATCAGCGCGGCCAACCGCCTCGCCGACAGCGAGCGGGAGTGGGCGGCTCGCCTGCTCCACATCCGCTACCGACGCGAGCTGCGTAAAGGCGGCGACCGGCGCGTGGCGGCGGCGCTGGCGCGAGCCATGGACCGGCTCGGCGACCCCCGCGTGGTGGATGGGCTCCGCGAGGTGCTGGAAGCGGCGGGCGGCCAGCAGGCTCAGGAAGCCGCCTACCTGCTGGCGGACATCGGCACGCCCCACGCCGTCGAGCTGCTCTTCGATTACGCCGCCAACCCGCCCGCTCCGCCGGCCTACCGCAATGTGC
Organism: uncultured Anaerolineae bacterium; assembly: GCA_964506005.1. GTDB lineage: Bacteria > Chloroflexota > Anaerolineae > Aggregatilineales > UBA3940 > UBA3940. Next base: position 28,554 of record CAZDLX010000002.1, read on the forward strand.
CGCTCGCCCTGAGTGCCCTGCAGCGCGCCGGCACGGTCGCCGTCGAGACGCTGGCAGGCCGCATCGAAGACGAGTCGCCTGAGACGCGCCGCCTGATGGTCGACGTGGTAGGACGCATTAAGCACCCCGACCGGCTGGAGACGCTCTCGAAGCTCGCCCGCGACGACGACCCTGGCGTGAGCCGTGCCGCCCTCGACGCGATGGCGCGCGACAACTCGGACGAGGCTGCAAACGCTCTCGCCGCGCTTGCCGGCGACGTGCCGGATGACGCCTTAGCGCGCGCGCTGGCGGCCATCACACACCCCAGCGGCGGCGAGCACCTGCAGCGCCTTTCGGCGAGCGCCACCATGCTCTACGGCACCGCGCTCGACGATGGCAAGCGCCCGCTGGTGGGCACCCAGGTGCAGATCCTCGAGGAGCGCCCCGCCGCCGCGAGCGACGAAACGTGGCAGTGGCGGGCCATCAGCCCGCGCACGGAGACCGGCCCGGAGGGTGAGTTCTACCTTGCCTTCACAGGCTGGGATGGCGAAACTCGCCTGCAGATCAAGCTGGTCATCCCGGCCCCCGAGCCCACGCTAACCGCCGAAGCTTTTACCTCTGCGCTGCTGATCCAGCCTGATGCGGCCTATCAGGTCAGGGCCAACATCGACCGCTTCTTCGACCGGCTCGTCGTCACCGCGGAGCCGCGCACTGGCTAGCGAGCTTCCCGTGCCGTGCTGACCCAGACCTGCCGCCCGTCCGTGGTCAGCGTGACCGTGCCGTGCCGGTCGGCGCGGTAAACTGCCGCACCGGCAGCTTCCAGCCGCGCCAGGACCGCGGCATGCGGATCATCCGATGAGACGACCGCAACGCGCGGGCTCACGGCGGCGAGCAGCGCCTCGCTGCACGTGGCTTCACGCCCGGCTCCAGGGACGTGCAGCACCGCCGCCTGAAGCCGCTCTGCCCCCAGCAGCGCGGCTTCAGCCTCCGGCGTGAGGTCGCCGGGCAGCAGCACCTGCACGTCGCCGTACTCCAGCAGCAGCGCCAGCGGCGTTGGGTCCTCGGGCCCTGCCGGGGCCTGCACCACCCTCAGCGTGACGCCATCCTCACCGCGGACAGCCACGCCCGGGGCCGCCCCGATGCCCGCCGCGCCGGGAACAGCCGCCTCGACACCTTCCCCCGCCAGCACAGCGTCGAAACGGTACCGGGCGAGCACGTCAGGCAGCGCGCTGGCGTAGGCCGCCGTGTCGTCTGGCAGCACCAGCACGTCGAGCCGCCGGTCCCAGTACGGCAGCGCATCGCCGAGCGCGGCACGAAGCTGCCGCCCGCTACCCCCTGCCCCGACGAGGATCTGCCGCCCGCCCGGCGCCTCGATCAGCGTGGCGGTCCCATCGCCCGCGTCCACAAACGTTACATGCAGCCGGCCATCCGGCAGCGCGCCCGCCGCCGAGAACAGCAGCGCCGCGCCGCCCAGCCCCGCCAGGGCCAGCGCCTTCGTGCCGAACGCGGGGCGCAGCGCGTCGAGCCAGTGCTGCCGTGTGGCGGGCGGCTGCAGGGCAACCCACGTCAGCCCGAACATCGCGCCGTACACCGCCCACACTGCCAGCGGTGGGATGCCCTCGACACTCAGCGAGGCGTGCGGCAGCCGCGCGAAAAGCCGCACGACGCCAATGGTCCACGAGAGGAACAGCCAGCTCCCCCAGGCGAGCACCTGCCCCATCGGCCACCACACGAGCGCTGCCAGCACGCCCAAACCGCCGAGGATCATCAAGCCGGTCTGGGCGGGCACGATGAGCAGGTTGACCGGCAGCGAGGCCAGCGAGAATCGCCCGAAGGCATAGGCCATGATCGGCGTCGTAGTGATCTGCGCGGCCAGCGTCACGATGAACGCGTCGGACGTAGCGGCGAGAACGCGCCGCGCGGTCTCTTTGGAGAAGATACGCTGGAGCACGCGCTCCAGCCAACCCTGCAGTGGCTCGACGTACAGCACCAGGCCGAGCGTAGCCAGGAAGCTGAGCTGGAAGCCTACATCCCACAGCGTCAGCGGGTTGATGCCCGTCATGAGGATCGCCGCGAAGCCGAGCGAGGCCAGCCCGTACGTCTGGCGGCCAAGCTGCACCGCAACGAGCGCCAGAGAGGTCATAATCGCGGCACGGGTCACGGCGGCATCGCCCCCGACGAACACCGCGTAGCCCGTGATGCCCGCAATTGTGATCGCCGCTACCCAGCCGGGCCGCTTGATGATGCGAGCGGCGAGAGTCTGCAGCACGCCCGCCAGAATCACGAGGTTGGAGCCGGAGATCGCGATGACATGCGTGGCGCCGGTCGCGTTGAACGCCTCGCGCACGTCGTCGCTGATGCCGCTCTCGATGCCCAGCAGAATCCCCGAGAGCAGCGACGCCTGCGGGTCGGGCAGCAGGCGCGTGATCGTCTCGTGCGCCCGCTCGCGGAAGCCGATCAGCGCGCCGCGCAGCGGGCTGCCGCCCCGCTCACCGGTGGGCTCGACCCGTGCAAAGCGCACCATGCTGTACACACCCTGCCGCGCCAGGTACTCGCGGTACGAGAAGTCATCGTCCTCTGGCGGCGTCTCGGGCTTGCCGAACACCCGCACCCGGTCGCCGTAGCGGTACGCTCCGCCGCGCGGGGCCTGCACGAGCGCCAGCCCCTCGACCGCGATGGGCGGCCCCTCCTCCAGCGCAACCGAGTCCACCTCGACGCGCAGCGCGACGTACGTATCACGCACGTCGGGCCGGTCCACGACCAGCCCTTCCAGCGTGGCGAAGCCCTGCCCGTTGTACGTGGCTAGAGTCGTCTCGTCGAAGCGTGGCACGGAGAGCGCGTAGCGTCCCCCGCCTGCCGCGAGCACCAGCCCGCAGGCGAGGACCAACCGCCAGCCGGGCTGCTTGCGCGCCAGCACGAGCGCGGCGATCAGCGGGAGCGCCGCAGCGGGCCAGACCCACCAGGGGAAGTCGGCGGCACGGGCGAGCAGGATGCCTGCGAGCCAGGCGGCGGCGAGGGTGATGAGCGTCATGCGGAGTCCATCCTGATGCCGGCGGGGTTAACTACCGACATTGAACACCCGCCCGGCGAACTCCGCAAGCGCCGCTGGGCCGTGTGAATAAAGGTTGGCCCGAAATTACGTCGGGGATGGTCGAGGCTCGCCGGGCGATGAATCGCCCGGCTACAGGGCAGCTTCGCTGCCGCCAAGTCCCCCGTCGGGGACTCCCGGAGCAGAGCTCCGGCCCGCCTGCGGCGGGGCGTCCCCGCAGGGGACGATTCTACGTAGCCCGAGAATTCATTCTTGGGCGCTAACTGCACGCCGCAGGCTGGAATCCCCAAGATGGGTCGTGCGCTCGCATGCCATCAGGCGATGGTTAATACCGGACAAGTCCATAGAACCCCCCTCTCCTGCGTGCTTGCACGCCGCACGGAGAGGGGGTTGGGGGTGAAGTCCGCCTGCTACGGCCCCAGCTCGGCGAGGGCCGCCTGCAGCAGCACGTCCTCCCCGCCAAAGAGCGACTCGGGTGTCACCGGCACGACGACGTCCGGCTGCACGCCGACGCCCTCGATGTGGATGTTGTTGTCCACGTCCACCGCCCGCGCGACGGTGAAGCGCACCATCTCGCCCTCGGGCATGGCGATGTCCTCGACGCCGCCGCCGAGCCCCGCCGTCGGATAGTGCCCAACGATGGTGGCGCGGTCGTCGACGGTGAGGTTGTAGGCGAAGAACTCACATGCGCTGGCGCAGTCCGGCCCCACGATCGCTACCACCTCGCCGCGGTAGCGAAGTTCCTCGTCGGGCGGGATCAGCTCTTCTTCTGTTTCCGGGTCGAAGAAGAAGTCACCCAGCGCCTCGTCGTAGCGCGCCGAGCGCCCCGTGATCAGCCGCTCTTCGAAGAAGTAAGCGGCCATCTGGTCTGCGATGTACCCCCAGCCGCCCCCGTTCTGGCGCAGGTCGATGATCAGGCCCGGCACACCGTTGGCGTTGAGCGTCTGCATCAGCCGGTTCCAGAGCTCGACGGTGAGCAGCTTGTTGTCGAAGAAGCTGTTGATCTGCACGTAGGCATAGCCGTTCGGCAGCATGCGGGCCTCCACCGGCAGGTCGAAGCCCGTCTGCTCCTCGGGGAACAGCGCGAAGAACAGGCTCTCAAGCTCCGGCACGGCCCGCAGCTCGACGGTTTCCTCGCTCTCGCCGGGATTCTGGTACGTCAGCTCGACGGTCTCGCCCGGCGGGAAGCGTGTGGCGAAGACGAGCTGGGCCAGCCGCCGCGAGTGCTCGGTGCTGTGCGGGCCAAGCCAGTTCGGGTCCGCGCTGTCGATGGCCTGCTGGATGGGCTGGCCATTGATCTCCAGAATCCGGGCCTGCGGCACAATACCGGCCTGGCCTGCCGGTGCACCGGGCAGAATGAAGTTGACGTAGACCTCGCCGCCCTCGACTTCCCGTATGGCGAGCCCGAGCCCGCCCCCTGCCCCGGCCTGGAAGTCCTCCTGGATGAAGGGCCCGCTCACGTGCCCGTCGGGGATCTCGGCGAGGAAGTCGCGCAGCGCACGGCGGTACTCAAGCGCGTCGTTCGCCCGGTCTGCCTGCTCAAAGCGCGGGCGGTACTCGCCATGCAGAGCATCCCAGTCGATGTTCTTGTACTCGGTGAAGGCGTACTCTGTGCTAAAGAGCTCAACCATCCCGTCGAAGGCCTCGGCGTAACCCATCTGCGAGAAGTCCTCAAGCGCCGAGCCTTCCGCCTCGAGCAGGTCGATCTTCTGCTCGCGAGCGCGGTCAAACACGAAAGGTTCAGCGTCCAGATTGACGACGGTGTAACCTGCGGGCAGCGCCACAATCGGGTCGTCGTCGGTGAACAGCAGGCCATCCTCGCCGAAGGCAGATGGGAAGCCTTGCTCGTTGTCGGGCGCGTAGACGATCAGCTTGCCGCCGATGATCTCGCGCTCCGTCTCGTAATCCTCGCTGGTGCGGGTCGAGGCGTAGCTGGTGGACCAGCCACCCCCGCCGAGATCGCGCTCCTCAAGATACGGACCACCAAACACGTTATCCCAGTAGGCGACGGCAAAAACCATCACGCCTGCATCTTCGGCGTCGTCGTTGTCGACGTCACGCGCGGCGGCCTGCGGCTCGGCAGGCAGTGTCAGCGAGTAGGTAAAAGGCGATTCAAAGAAATCGGAGGTGATCTGCCCCAGGGTCTGGGCTTCAACAGGGATAACATACTTGCGGTCGCGGTCGACAAAGCCCGCCTGGCTTTCCAGCAGGATGAGCGGCTGGGCGACGCCCTCTGTGAAGAATGGGTTCGTGTACGCGACTTCGCCGGTGACGACGACAGGCCCGCCCTCGTCGTTCTGAATCACCGCTGCAGGGAGGTCGTCGCTGCTTGACGGCGACGGAACGCCCTGCGACGCGCCAGTCGGCGCGGGCTCAGGTGCGCTCGGTTCCTGTTCGCCCCTAACACCGGGGATGATGCCCGGCAGCACCCGGCACCCCGCCAGTGCCAGCACGACGAACAGCGGGATCACAAACCAGGCCAGTCTCTTCATGCCTAACCCTCTTGCAGCGGGCATACGCCCCGCTGACACACTGTACGGGAAAAGTTAGGAGGATTGTAGCGGATACGGAGCGGCAATGCAGTTAGAAGGTATCTGCCCGCCGGAAACGAAACACCCGGCCGGAGCCAGGTGTCTCATCACAGAGAGATGGGAGTTGGGTAGCAGGGATTTTCGTTCGGGCCGGGAGCTGCGGTAAGCTCTGTGGGGATTGCCGCCCAACTCCCCCTGAAATGAGTGGGCTCATTCCAGTTACAGAGAGCAACACAGGCACTGAAGCACCTATGTGCTTTCTATCATATTCAAACTCACACATTTGTCCATTCGACCTTTGGAGAGTTCTGTGCAACTGGGTGGACTGGCCACCTGGCCAGGCTGCACCGGCGTGGTTTGGCACGATCAGGCTGGCGCGTATATGCTCAAATCAGTCCCGTTTATCCAATCGTCCGCAGCACCATTTGCCCTCACAGGAGGCCTTGAGTCTCGATGCGGATCGCCGTCCTCGCCAACCTGAAAAAGAACGCCCCGAGCTGGGAAGGAATGTCGCCCGACCATTGGGATGATCTCGACAGCCCGGATACCATCGACGCCATCATACGTGCCCTGGAGAGCGGCGGTCACGAGGCCTTTTTCCTCGAAGCCACGGCCACACCCCCGCACAGTCTCGTCGACAAGCTGCACCGGTCGCGCCCCGACATCTGCTTCAACATTGCCGAGGGGCACTGGGGCGACGGCCGCGAAGCGCAGGTCCCGGCCATTCTCGAGATGCTGCGCATCCCCTACACCGGCAGCAAGGTCCTGACCCTCGCTCTGGCCCTCGACAAGCCCATGACCAAACGCATCTTCACCTACCACGGGCTGCCCACGCCCGAGTTCCAGGTCTTCGAGCGTCCTGACGACCCGCTCGACGCGGACCTGCTCAACGAGCGCGGGGAGCTGTGCTTCCCGATGTTTGTGAAGCCTAGCCGGGAAGGGACCAGCGTCGGCGTCACACCTGAGAGTATCGTCACGACCATCGACCAACTGCGTGACCAGGTCGCCAGGCAGCTTACGCGCTACAACCAGCCCATCCTGTGCGAGCACTACATCAAGGGCCGCGAGATCACCGTCGGCATGGTGGGCAACTTCGGGCCGACTGTGGCGCGGCGTGTCAACGAGCGCACGGCACCCCATGTGCTCCCGGCGTCGCTGACCTTCCTTCCGCCGCTGGAGGTTGACCTCGGCGCGTATGACGCTCAGGAGGCTGGAGTCTACACTAACCGCATCAAAGTAGAGCTGGTCGAGACGTTCTACTACCTGTGCCCGGCGCCGCTGGACGCCGAAACCATCCACAGGCTGAACCTGCTTGCCGCCGCCGTGTTCCGCGTTACCGGCGCACTGGATGTGGGCCGTGTGGACTTCCGGCTGGACGAAGAGAACGACAACAAACCCTACATCCTGGAGATTAACCCACTCCCTGGCCTGAACCCGGACTACAGCGACCTGTGCATCGAGGCCCGAGCCGCGGGCTGGACATACGACCGCCTGATCAATACGATTGTTGATCTGGCCGCTGCCCGCCACGGGCTTCACCCGGCCAGCTAGCGAGTATTATCCGTTTCTGCGCTGGATTGCGAGGGATACGCCGGTGGTTAAGAAAATCATCTACGGTATGCTGTTGTTCGCCGTGGCCGGGTTTGTTGCCGATCTGGTCGGTGCGAACCCCATCCTCGTCTTCGTTCTCTCGGCAATTGGCCTCATCCCCCTTGCGGACCTGATCGGCGAGGCGACGGAGGAGCTTGTCGTCTACACCGGCCCGCGGGTCGGCGGCCTGCTCAACGCCACGCTGGGCAACGCCGCCGAGCTGATCATCACCATCTTCGCGCTGCGCGAGGGCCTGCTTGAGCTGGTACGCGCCTCGATCACGGGGTCTATCCTCGGCAACCTGCTGCTCATCACCGGGGCGAGCCTGCTGCTTGGCGGCTTGAAACACGGTATCCAGCAGTTCGACCGGCGGCAGGCGGGCATCAACGCGACGCTGGCCGTGCTCGCCGTGGTTGCGCTGGCTGTGCCCTCCTTCTTCAGCCCGGCGATGGAGCCTGACATCATCGCCGAGACGCGCTTTAACGAAGGTGTTGCCATCATCATGATCCTGCTCTACGGGCTCAGCATCCTCTACTCGATGCGGTCGCGTACTGACGCAGCGCTGGCACATACCGGCCATGTCGACAAAGCCCGCTGGAGCCTGCCCATGACGCTCGGCATCCTGGCCCTGGCCACGGCAGGCACCGCGCTGATGAGCGAGGTGCTCGTCGGGGCGGTCGAACACGCGACGGAGACGCTGGGCATGACCGAGCTCTTCCTCGGCATCATCGTGATCCCGCTCGTCGGTAACGTCGCGGAGCATCTGGTGGCGGTCCAGGTCGCGGCGAAAAACCAGATGGAGCTGAGCCTGGGGATTGCGCTGGGCTCCAGCATCCAGATCGCGTTGTTCGTCGCGCCGCTGCTCGTGTTTATCAGCCTGCTGTTTGACCACACTCTGCTGCTGATCTTCAACACCTTCGAGCTGGCGGCGCTGTTCGCCGCCTCGCTGGTCGCCGCGCTGATCGCCCTTGATGGCGAGTCCAACTGGCTCGAAGGCGCGATGCTGCTGGCCATCTACCTGCTGTTCGGGCTGGCGTTCTTCTTCCTGCCCGCGCTGTAACCCATTACTTAGAGACAGAAAGGTGCCAACCGCATGCTGCCGGCTTTCCACCTCAAGATCGAAGACTCCGAACACCTCGCCCGGTGCAGCCGCCTGCTGGAGCACGTCAACGAACAGGGCTTGAGTGGCGTCGTCCTGTTCGACCAGGCCTATATCCTGTACTACACCGGCTTCGCCTTCATCCCCACGGAACGCCCCATGGCCTGGGTGATGAACGCCGCGGGCGAGCGGGGGATGTTCGTGCCGCGCCTGGAAGTCGAGCACGCCGGGGCTAACGCGCTCGTCGACCGGGTGGCCCACTACCCCGAGTACCCCGGCGAGCAGCATCCGATGCGCGTGCTCGGCGCGCTGCTCGACGAAATGGGCATGACCGGTCCGCTCGGCGCGGACGACGACGGCTACCCCTGGATTCTCGGCTACCAGGGCCCGAGCCTGTCCGAGCTGACCGGCTCGGTGGTCGAGACGGTGCGCCCCTTTGTCGAGGCGCAAATGGCGGTCAAATCGCCGGCAGAGCTTAAGCTCATCCAGGAGAGCTGCAAGTGGGGGCACCTGGCGCACGTGCTGCTGCAGCGCTACACGCGCGTCGGGCTCACCGAGACGGAGGTCAGCCAGCGCGCCACAAGCGAGGCCACCCGGGCCATGCTGGATACCATCGGCCCGATCTACCGCGCGCAGTCCGGGCTGGGTGAAGGGGGTGCTTTCGCCGGCTACCGCGGCCAGATCGGGCGCAATGCAGCCATCCCGCACGCGCTGGCCAACAACATCACCTTCCAGCCCGGCGACGTGCTGGTGACGGGCGCGGCAGCCACCATCTGGGGCTATAACTCCGAGCTGGAGCGCACCATGATCATCGGCGAGCCATCAGAGGAGCAGCGGCGGTACTTCGAACATATGCTGGCGCTGCAGGAGACAGCCTTCGAGGCGATGAAACCGGGCGTGCGCTGCGCCGATGTCGACCGGGTGGTGCGGGCCTACTATGACACGCACGACCTCAAGCCCTGCTGGAAACACCACACGGGCCACGCCATCGGCCTGCGCTACCACGAAGGTCCGTTCCTCGATACCGGCGACGAGACGCTGCTGCAGCCGGGGATGGTCTTCACCGTCGAGCCGGGGCTGTACGTGCCGGGGCTCGGCGGTTTCCGCCACTCGGACACGGTGCGCATCACCGAAGACGGCATCGAGCTGATGACCTACTACCCGCGCGACCTTGCCAGCCTGACCCTGCCCGCCTAGACGGGGGCGGTTTGCGCTGGTAATCAAGACCGCCCGGCACATGCCGGGCGGTTGGTAGGTCTCGGGATGATGGGGCGAGCTAGTCCGTCACGACGGGGAGCCCTGCCTCTATCCACGCAGTCAGGCCCCTCTCCAGATTGCGAACGTCGCGATAACCGAACGTACGCAGCACCGTCATGGCCAGGTTGCCCCGGTATCCGTCACTGTCGTAGACGACGATGCTGGCATCTTGCGCGGGCCACTCGTCCCGCGCCTCGAGCAACCGGTCAAGCGGGATGTTCACCGCGCCGTCGATGGCGCCGGTTGCCGCGATCTCCTCAGCCGTGCGGACGTCCAGTAGTACCACGTCGCTGCCCGCAGCCAACAGCTCATCCAGATCGCCGGCTCGCAGCTGCGCCCGGTTGCCCGGCAGGCTCTGCAGCATACTGTCCACAACCAACTGTGTGCCTGTTACTCTTCCAGACTGGAAGACCCATTCGGACAGTCAGCCAGGCCCCGCGGCGATCAGCGTCTCCGTTGCGTAGCCCTCCGCCAGCCAGTCGTTAAAGCTGCCGCCCTGCATCGACTTCACATCCGGGTAGCCGAGCAAGGCGATCACCATCGCGCCAATGGCAGCATCGGCATCCGATTTGCCGTACACCACGATCGGGGTGTCCTTGTCCTGTGGCAGCCGGTCAACGTTGTAGGCCAATAGCTGCAGCGGAACGACAATTGCACCGGCGATGTAGCGGCTGTTTGCAGCCAGTACCTCGCTGTGGCAGCGCACGTCCACGAGGAACGGAAATTCGCGGGCGTCCAGTGCCTCCTGCACTTCACGAGCGGTCGTGGCGTTGTAGTTCTGCGTATCGTCGAGGAAAGTGGCCAGATTCTCGGTGAGGGCCGCCTGCACTGCCTCCAGTTCAGCCGCGTCCAGAGTCGGTACGGCGGTCGGCTCCTCGACGGTCTCGCCACCGCCCTGTGTGGGTCCGCGCTGCGGCTGCTCTTCCACCACCGCCACACTCACGTCCGGCGGTGCGAGTTCCACGGCAGGCGGTGCAACCTCAGCCACCGCCGCAGTGGGCTCCTCTGTAACGTCTATCGACGCAGGGGGCTCAGCGCATGCGCTGAGGAGAAGAACGAAGACCAGGAGTGCGCCACAGAGGGTGTAGAGGTAAAGGTATCGCGTGCGTGGTCTCACGTGCCCTCCTGAATAAACTACAACACCTGCTAAATTGTGAAATCTATAACATAGTTTACTAGACTATGGTCGAAACGCAAAGATGTGAGGTATGCAAAGACCGCCCGGCATATGCCGGGCGGCCTGTCAACGTGTGATGGGTATTACTCGGTTACAACCGGCAGGCCGGCTTCTGCCCAGGCGCCGAAGCCGCCCTTGACATTGCGGATGTTTTCGTAGCCGAACTGCCGCATGATGCCCATGGCCAGGTTGCCGCGATAGCCCACGCCGCAGTAGATGACGATGTCCTCATCCTCGGCGGGCCACTCATCCTGCCGCGCAAGCAGCTCCTGCAGCGGGATGTGGATCGCACCTTCGATCATGCCCTTGTCGGCCAGCTCTTGCGCTGTACGCACGTCGATGAGCGTGAGCTCAGCGCCCTCGACGATCTCCATGTTCAGGTCTTCGACGGCAAGCTGGGCGTAACCCTCGGGCAGGCCCGTGAGCATCTCATCCACCGCTGCGACGACAGCCGGGTCGGGGTCGATGGCGTCCAGCACTGCCGCGGGCTCAGGCAGGCCGTCGGCAACCGCGAAGCCCGCGTCTGCCCAGCCGCCGAAACTGCCGCCGGTCAATACCTTGACGTCGGTGTAGCCGAGGCCCGCCAGCGCGGTCGCGCCAAGGGCTGCCCGCGTGCCGACGCCGCAGTAGATCACGATGGGCGTATCATAAGCGGGGAGCTTGTCGATGTTCTGAGCCAGCTCCCGGAGCGGGATGTGAACCGCGCCCTCGATATGACCATCTTCGCGGAGCTCGCTCTCGTTGCGAACGTCGAGCAGGAAGGGCGTCTCGCCCTCGATGAGCTGCGTATTCAGGTCAGCCGGGGCCAGCGAGTTGAAGCCCTCCATCGCGTCCACGAACGCGACGAGGTTGTCGCCAACTGCGCCGGGCGCAGCCGCCACACCTTCAGCTTCGACGACTGGCAGGCCCGCTTCCACCCACGCGCCGAAGCCGCCGCGCAGGTTGCGGATGTTCTCGTAGCCGTACTGGCGCATGATGCCCATCGCCAGGTTACCGCGGTAGCCGACGCCGCAGTAGATGAGGATGTCCTCATCCTGCGCGGGCCAGTCCGCGCGCGAAGCGATGAGCTGGTCGAGCGGGATGTGAACCGCGCCCTCGATCATGCCCTTTTCGGCAAGCTCGGTGGGGGTGCGGACGTCGATAATCGTCAGATCAGCGCCGTCGATGATCTCGGTGTTCAGGTCTTCGGCGGCAAGCTGGGCGTAGCCCTCGGGCAGGCCCTGCAGCATGGCGTCAACTGCCTCGACCACAGCCGGGTCGGCGTCGAGCTCGTTCAGGACGGCGGCTTCCTCAGGAAGCCCCTCGACTACCGGGTAGCCGGCATCCACCCAGCCGCCGAAGCTGCCGCCGGTCATAATCTTGACGTCGGTGTAGCCCAGGCCGGCCAGCGCCGTCCCGGCAAGGGCCGCGCGCGTGCCAACACCGCAGTAGACGACGATGGGCGTGTCAGTACTGGGGAGCTTGTCGACGTTCTGGGCAAGTTCCTTGACCGGGATATGAATTGCGCCCTCGACGTGGCCGTTCTCTTCGAGCTCCTCAGCCGTGCGAACGTCGATCAGGAAGGGCACCTCGCCCTCGACCAGCTGCTCGTACACAGCCTCGGGTGACGTGGAGTTGAAGCCCTCCATGCCGGCCAGGAAGGCGCCGATGTTCGCGTCGAGTAAGTCTTCGACACTGGCTTCCTCGACCGGCTCTTCGGTCGCCTCTTCAGCCGGCTCCTCGGCGGGCTCCTCGACCACTTCTTCGGTCGGCTCTGCCGCAAGCTCGACAACCTCTTCCTCGGTTGCCTCGACAGCCGGCTCCTCGGTGACCTGCTCGAGCACGTCCTCGACGGTTGGCGTCGCGCAGGCGCCCAGCAGCACGCTGAAGATCATCAGCGCCGCCAGCAGGAGCATCAGGTTCTTCTTGAGGTTCATCTTGTTTCTTCGTTCCTCCATGAGATGTGACAAACGCTTGTCGTCGCGGGCGCCCCGGCCTGATGCCGGGCGCCCCCTGCCCCGGCGCTCGCCGGGGCACACACGGCACCTAGTTATCGGCGGGTGCCGGTTCTTGCTGCGTTCCTCTGCCCCGCTCGTACTCGCGCACCAGGTCGAGCGAAGGCGGCGAGTTCACGATGACGTCACGGTTTGCTTCAAGTTCTTCAGGCATGACGGCACTCTCGGTCAGGAACAGGTCAGGGTTGCCGTGACAGTTCTCGCATTCGCCCGCGTGTGGCGTAATGCGCTGGATGTTGTGCGGTGTCGCTTCAAGCCACGTGGGCCGCGCATCGAAGTTCGGCAGCAGGTCCTCCCCATAGAAGGCGAAGCTCTCCGGGTCGATGGGCACGTGGCGCACCAGTACGTACTGCCAGGGCCGTTCCAGCGACCGCTCGGGGTTCAGGCCGATGCGGAAGTCCATCCACGACGGGTCGATGGTGTAGTACGGCACGCCGTCTTCGGTCTGCTGCACATGACAGCTGCTGCAGTTCTTGTAGCTGACCGAGTGGCAGACCTGGCACTGTACGTCCATCCCGTGAATGGCGTGCTCCTCGATGCCTGAATTGGGAGCCAGCGCCTCGGCATGGCAGCTCTCACAGGTCGGCGTGCGCTCGCCGGAGTAGCGGTGATCGACGGCCAGGTTCTGGCCGTGCATCTCGTCCCCGGTGTGGCAGTCGATGCAGGTCATCCGCGCCTGGGTAAAGTGGACGTCGCCGGGGACGCCCTCATTGCGGCCCGTGTACTCGTCCTTGACGCGGCTGCCGTGGCAGCCGGTGCAGGTGCGCGTCATGGGCGGTTCCTGCACGAACTGGTGCCCCTCCAGCAGCCCGCCGCCGACGCTCGTCGGCTGGCTGATATGGCACTGGCCGCACGTCGCGTGGCAGCTGTTGCAGTGGTTGGCCTGCATCTCCTCGAGGGCCGGGTGGTTCTCAGGGATGCTGCGTTCATGCAGCGCGGTATCGTAGCCCGCCAGGGTCATGTGCAGGCTGCTGGTATGCGCGGGTTGAATATCCGTGTGACAGTCGCCGCAGACGTTGTGCGGGACTTCCGAGGGGTCGGTGATCAGCCCCTCATGGGCTACCGCCATGTCCTCTACGTTGCTGCCGCCATGGCAGTCGGTACAGGGGATGTACGCGTGCACACCCGTCGTGACCGCCTCGACGTCGATCAGAACCTTCTCCCATGCCTCCAACGGAGGCACCTCGCCTCCTCAGCCCTCCCCCGAAGAGTGGGACTCCTCGGGCTCGGCTTCGGTCGCGAGGGCGGTGAGCAGTTCCTGATTCGAGTGACAGGCGATGCAGTGTTCGTCAGTCTCAGGGGCAGCGGTTGGGTGGAGTTCCTCGGTCGGTTGGGCCTCGGCCACTGCGACGTCTGTTGGGCGCGCAGGTGCGCTGCTCTGGCCCCCGAGTAGCGCTTCGATATCGACCGCGGCTTCATCCGTCCTGCCGCTGCAACCAGCCAGCACCCCCAGGATGAGCAGCGCTCCAACAGTACGCTGGAGCATGTGGGGTGGGATTACGTGCTTCAACTGGGCCCTCCAGCTTCTTGCGGGTGGAAGCTCACAAATTTGTGAAATCTATCACGCAGTTTACTCGAATTTGCTTATATAAATCAAGTGTCACAATAGCCTTTATTGATACATCTTCCTTATCGATTCATATAAACAACTTGAATGGAAGCAGGGGTCTTTCCTCCTTTACTCGAATACTGATAATAGTTACAATGTTCACAAACTCCTGTTGATAGGCGTCGTTGACCCTATCGTGGGCTTTGCATAAGGCCTCACTTATGTTGAACATTCACGAAATGCAGGTCTTTCTCGTCGCGGCGGAGACCGAGAACTTCTCGGAGACCGGCCGGCAGCTTAACATCTCGCAGCCAGCGGTCAGCATGCAGATCCGCGCCCTCGAAGACTCGCTGGGCATGGAGCTCTTCCACCGGTCGGGGCGGCACATCGCCCTCACCGAGGCGGGGCATGCGCTCGTCCCCATGGCGCGCGACCTCGTCACCCGGGCGATACAGATCGAAGAGACGATGGTCTCCATGCAGGGAAGCATCGTCGGCCTGCTGAAGCTCGGCTGCAGCACTGCCAGCGGCAAGTACATCCTGCCCAAGCTCATCGCGGGGCTGCGCGAGCGTCACCCGCAGGTGCAGGTCCTCTGCCACGTTACCGAGCGCCAGCGCGCCCTGCAGATGCTCGCCGAGGACGAGGCGCACATCGCCATTACCAGCCTGCGCGAGCCGGCCAAGGGTATCGAGTACCGGCCGTTCGTTACCGACCGCATCGTGCTGATCGTGCCGCCCGAACATCCCTGGGCGTGGCAGACCATCAAGCCTGCGGCGCTGCTGAAGGCAAAATTCATCCTGCGCGAAGAGGGCTCGGGGACCCGCGAGGCGCTCAAGGACAAGCTGGGCTGGCACAACCTGACACTCGACGCGCTGGACACGGTGATGGTGCTCGGTAACTCCGAGGCAATCGCCATGGCGGTGCAGGAGGGCATCGGCGCGGCCTTCGTCTCGGGCACCGTCGCTTCCGACGGCGTGAAAGCGGGGCGGCTGGCCATCGCACAGGTCGAGGGGCTGGATGTATACCAGACCCTGTATCTTGCCCAGCATACAGGGCGGCCCGCCACCCGCGCCCAGGCCGCGTTCTGGGACTACGCCTTCGCGCCCGAGAACGAGTACCTGAGAGAATTTCCCAGCCGCGCCCCGGCTGCGCCTGCGGAGGCGCGACGTACCGGGAGTGCGCTCGCCGTCGAAACACACTAGCCGGAGATAAAGGACCTCCTATGAGCGGTTCGCGTCGCTTCATCAAACATATTAGGCCGGCAGTTCTTGCCGTGTTGATCGTCTGCGTGCTGGCCGCCAGCCTCGCCGGCCTGGCAGCAGCGCAGAGCGAGCCCGCCCCTGCCGCCGAGCCGGCGGCGAGCTGGCCGGCTCAGGACGGCGGCGGCGAGGACGAGACCGGCGAGGCGGATGCTGGCAGCAGCACCCAGGCTCCGAGCACCTGTGCCGAGTGTCATCCCGACGTCACCCATGACTGGCAGGGCGGCCCCCACGATCTCGCCTTCAGCAACGAGCACTTCCATGAGAGCTGGCTGCGTCTCGACAGCGACACCGCCTGCCTGGACTGCCATACGACCGGCTTCAGCCCCGCGACGGGCACTTTTGCCGCCGAGGGTGTCACCTGTGAGGCCTGCCACGGCGAAGTCACCGAGGACCACCCCCCTGCCCCGGTCGACCTCAACCGGGCGAACGAAGTGTGCGGCTCATGCCACACCGTTACCCAGGCCGAGTTCCGCGCCAGCATGCACGCCGACGCCGGGCTTGAGTGCACGAGCTGCCACTATGCGCACACCAACGGCCTGCGCATGGAGAACGAGCTGCAGCAGTGTCTGAACTGCCATGCCGACGAGCTGGACGGCTTCGTCGCGCACGAGGTTCACATTCAGAACGACGTGAGCTGCCGTGACTGCCACGGCTACGTGACTCCGGGGCACCCCATCCCTGACGACGGGCTGGCTCCGACGGGCCATGACTTCCAGGAGAACATCACCGCCTGCCTGCACTGCCACGAGGACATCGAGCTTGCGCCGGTGAACGGCGCGCGGGCTGAAGCCGGCGAGGACGGTGATGAGCCGGATAAAGTCACCGCCGACCTGGGTGGCCGCGAGGCGCGCCTGCGCGCCCGGCAGCTTGAAGCCGCCGTGCAGACGCTCCTGCTCCAGCAGCGCAACCGTACCACCATGAACATCGTCGAGGGCGCTGCCGGCGGGCTGTTGATCGGCGGGGTTGCCGTCTACCTGATCTCCCGCCGCCGGAATGGCAACGGCAATGGTAAGGGTAAGGGCAAGGCCAGTAAGCAGGCGGACAAGTAGACCATGGCTGAGAGCAACCACATGGCAGAGAACGACAAGGGCAAGGTCATCAGCCGCCGCAAGTTTCTCGGCGTGCTCGGCGCCGCCGGTGCGACGACCGCCGTCGCTGCGGCGCTGTCCTCGCCTTACAAGACCCCGCGGGTGCGGGCCAGCCACGGCGCCGACAGCGAGCACCGCTGGGTCATGATCATCGACCTTGGCTAGTGCATCGGCTGCCAGTACTGCATCTACGCCTGCGAGGCGGTCAACGACACCAACGACGAGATGCGCTGGAACGTCTACACACTGGATCAGACCGCCACGGGCGAGCTGTTCCACATGACGCGCCCGTGCATGCACTGCCAGAACCCGCCCTGCGCCAACGTATGCCCCGTCAGCGCGACGTACCAGCGCGGCGACGGGCTCGTCGTCATGAACTACGACCGCTGCATCGGCTGCCGCTACTGCATGGTCGCCTGCCCGTACGACGTGCGGCGCTTCAACTGGACAGCTCGCCGCGACGAGAACCCGTACCAGCCCGAATGGGGCTCGGCGGAAGTCGAACGCCGCCCGCGCGGTGTCGTAGAGAAGTGCACGTTCTGCATCCACCGCCTCGACCGCGGGCTTGAGAATGGGCTCACGCCGGGCGTTGACCGCGCGGCGACACCGGCTTGTGTGAACATCTGCCCGGTCGGCGCGCGAAAATTCGGCGACCTGCACGATCCGAACTCCGAGGTTGCGCAGATCCTTGCCACTACGCCCTCGTTCCGCCTGCGGGAGGATCTGGGGGCTGAACCCAACGTCTACTACATTCCCGCTGAAGGGATGGTGATCGGATGACAAGCGCCACCCAGCAGCTCCCACAAATGCACACGCACCCGCCCATGAGCCGGCCGCTGAAGATCTGGCTGGGCATTCTGGGCGTTCTGCTCCTGGCCGGCCTGGTCTCTGGCATTCTGGTCTTTGTAAATGGCCTGGGCATGACCAACCTGACCAACCAGATCCCCTGGGGCCTGTGGATCGCCCTCGACCTCTCGGCAATCAGCCTCGGCGCGGGCGCATTTATCATGTCGGCCATTGTGTACCTGCTCAATATCAAGCGCTTTTTGCCGATGGCGCGCATCGCGGTGCTCGGCGGTTTCCTGGGCTATACGTCCGCCATGTTCGCCCTCGCGCTGGACATCGGCCGCCCCGAGCGCTTCTGGCACGCCCTGATCTACTGGAACGTGCACTCGGTGCTGTGGGAGATCACGATCTGCGTGGTGTTCTACTTCACCGTGCTGGCCCTTGAGCTGGCCCCGCTGCTCTTCGAGAGCCGCCTGTTCCGCTGGTGGCCCGCTGCGCCGAAGGTCGGGCATTTCATCCACCGCTTCACGGGTGTCTTCGCCGTGATCGGGCTTGGGTTGTCGCTGCTGCACCAGTCCTCGCTGGGTGCGACCTACGGCATCATCGCGGCGCGCCCGCTGTGGTACAACCCGACGATGCCCGTGCTGTTCATTCTCTCGGCGGCGGGCGGCGGGCTGTCCGCCTCGCTGCTCGTGACCCTCGTCGTGAGCAAGCTGCGCGGCACCTACGTCGTCAAGCGTGAGGTTCTGCGTGACGTCGCCATCATCGCCGGGGCGGCGCTGTCCTTCTACCTCTATCTCAAGGTATGGAACTGGGCCGCGCAGAGCTACTACAGCAGCCTGCCCGCCCGCGAGACGGGCCTCTCGCTGCTCTTCCAGACCACACCCTATGGCGCAACGTTCTGGTGGATCGAGGTACTGCTCGGCGCGGTCGTCCCGATCATCATCTTCTTCACACCGGCGCTGCGGCGCAGCGACTGGATGCTGATACTGGCCTCAGGGCTGGCCATCGCCGGCGTGGTGATGCTCCGCTGGAACACAACCATCTCGGGTCTCGTCGTGCCAATCGACTGGTCGCCCGGCACGGCCTACCTGTTCCCCCGGTTGAGCTACACGCCCAACCTCATCGAGCTCGGCGCCTTCTTCGGGATTATCGCTTACGCACTACTGGGGCTGACGCTGGGGGTGTACTTCCTGCCGATCTACCCCACTGAGGAAGAGCTCGAAGCTCACCACTGAGCTCTCGACTCTTCACGCGAAAAGAGGCGGTAGTGGAACCGCCTCTTTTTACGTTCCTCTTCTGCCAGCGCCGAGGCTGGTAAGCCACGCGCGGGCGGCGCGCGGCGAAGTCAGGTGGATGGCCGTCAGGTGGCGGCTCTCCGGCGCGGCGAGCAGTTCGGTATACTGCTGCCTGCGCCGCTCATAGGTCTGCACGGCCCACAACAGGATGGAGTCACGGCTGAGCAGCGCGGTTCGCAAATCCTCGCGGTTGCCGTTCCACAGCTCCTCCCGCGTCGTGACGCGGCGCAGCGTGCGCCACCACAGACGCCACAGCACCACGCGCAGCGGGTAGTCCAGCCACACGATCGTATCCGACCTCGGCCAGTAGATGTCGCGCACCCTGCTGTAATTACCGTCGAGTACCCAGCCATCGCCTGACGTGGCCGCATCCACGCGCTGCCGGAACACGTCGAGCGGGGCTTCCCGCCAGTCCGGCTCCCAGTGCAGCGCATCCAGCTCGACGTGGCGCAGGCTCAGCTGGCATGCTAGCTGGCGCGCCATCGTCGTCTTACCGGAGCCCGTCGTACCGCTGACCACGATGCGCGTTCCCGGCGCGGGCGGCATCCGGGTTGGGCAATGAGATTTCATGCCGGCTGGCTCCCATGTGAGCGCTCGCCAATAGAGTGGAGAATATCTGTTCCCCCCTTCGTGGCGGGGAGAGGGGTGAGCTTTCCCACTCCGATTGTTTGCGACGATCCCGGCACACTATAATAACGTGTGGCTTTTGATTCCCGTTATTGGAAATGAGGCATTATGACGGATCAGGCGGCTTCCCCGGCTCCGGTGACGCTCGTCACCGGCGGCGCGGGCTTCATCGGCAGCACACTTACCGGCGCACTGCTCGCCCGCGGTGAGCGCGTGGTCGGCATGGACAACTTCAACGATTACTACAACCCCGATCTCAAGCGGCATAACATCGCCGGCTACCTCGACCACCCCAACTACACGCTCGTCGAGGCAGATATTCGCGACCGGGAAACGGTGCTCGACGTGTTCGCTCAGTACCGGCCTGCGCGTGTGGCGCATCTGGCGGCGATGGCGGGCGTGCGCTACTCCATCGAGCGCGCGCCGCTGTATGCCGACGTCAACATCCAGGGCACCATTCACCTGCTCGACGGCGCGCGCGAGACGGGCGTCGAGAACTTCGTCTTCGCCTCGACGTCGTCCATTTACGGCTCGACGGAGCAGATTCCCTTCCGCGAGGAACAGCCGACCGACTACTCGCTGGCCCCCTACCCCGCGACCAAGAAGGCGGGCGAAGTTATGGGCTACGCCTACCACAACCTGTTCGGTCTGAACTTTACCACACTGCGCTTTTTCACCGTGTACGGGCCGCGTGCCAGGCCGGATATGATGGCCTTCATGGTGATGGACCGCATTCTGCGGGGCGAGGAGATCACCGTCTTCGACGGCGGCGAGATGCACCGCGACTGGACGTTCGTGGACGACATCGTAGGCGGGGTGGTCGCGGCGCTCGACACGCCGCTCGGCTACGAGATTCTCAACCTGGGCCGCGGCGAGCCGGTCCGCCTCGGCGACTTCGTCGACATCATCCAGGAGCTTGTCGGCAGGCCGGCCCGCGTGAAGGCCGTTCCCGCACCTGCCAGCGAGCCGCACATCACCTTCGCCAGCACGGAGAAGATCCAGCAGCTGCTCGGCTACCAGCCGACTACCTCAATCCGCGAGGGGCTGGAGCGCACCTGGGAATGGTTCCAGACCGTCCCGGAAGAGATCCGGCACCGCTGAGATGCGCAAGGGGCCGCCCGGTGTGCCGGGCGGCCCCTGTTCGTTTCGTCTTGTCGAGCAGCTAGGCCAGCTGCTCCCCGCAGTGCCGGCAGAAGCGCGAATCCGGCGCGACGGGCTTACCGCACGAAGGGCAGAACGTTCCGGCCTCACTCCCGGTGGGCCCTTCTAAGCGCCGCTCCTCGCGGGAGTCCATTTCGATCTCATAGAGCGCCATGCCTCGCGGGCTGAACGCGTTGTAGAAGGCGACACCCGCGCCGATCAGCCCAACCACCAGCCAGATCACGGCGAACAGCCCCATACTGGGGCCCATCCCCATGCCGGGCGGCATCTCACCCATGCTACCGCCAAAGGACATCAGCATCACGAAGCCTACAAAGGTGACCAGCAGGATGCCGATACCACCGGCAAGCGAGCGGCCCCGGCCCGGTCGAATTCTCATCTTGCGTCGCTCCTACTTGCAGTGAGGGCTGGCAGCGCGAGCCTGAGCCAGGACGTCGAGCAGCATCTCGGGCGGGTCGCCCTTGCAGACGAACGCATTGGCGCCCGCTGCGAGCGCCACGTCACAAACCTCAGGACGGCCGCTCAGCACGGCGATAAATGCCCCCGGGCACTCGGCACGCAGCGCGGCGAGTAGCTCCTCGGGCGGCTGCCCCGGCAGATGCCAGTCCATGAGCAGCAGGTCGGGCGCGAAATCCTGTACCGCCAGCAGCAGTGAGCCTGCGTCGTCGGCTTCTACCGCGACACAGGCCTCGCATTCCTGCTCCAGCAGAAGGCGCAGCGCCGATCGCACCTTGCCCTGACAATCTGCCAGCACAACACGCATGTGAATTGCTCCTGTGAGCCGCGTAACGGCTCTCGACTAAATCCCGCTGAGGGCTGCCGCCGCGTGGAACGGGCCGCCCTGCGAAGCGAACTGATCCGCAAGCTGCTGGCGGGCCCGGAACAGCCGCGACTTCACCGTGCCCTCCTGAGTGTGCAGTGCGTCCGCGATCTCCCGGCAGGACATGTCGTACCAGTAGTAAAGCACGACGACTGCCCGGTACTTCGGCGCAAGCTGCTCCAGCATGCCCTGCATCGAGTCATGCCGCTCACTCTTCAGAGCCGCATCTTCGGGGCTGGGCTCGCCGCTGGCCAGCGCCGGGTGCGACGGCAGCAGCTCCTCAATCGACAGCTTCTGCAGGCGACGGCGGCGCAGGCGGTCAATGCAGTGGTTAGAGGCGATGGACAGCAGCCACGTCCTGAACGGGCGCTCGAGGTCGTAGCGGTGGAGGCTGCGGTAGGCGCGTAGAAAGGCCTCCTGAACCGCATCCTCCGCTTCAAACCGCTCGCCCAGAATGCGGTAGCAGATGTTGTAGACAATGCCCTGGTGCCGCTCGACGAGTTCCGTAAACGCCTGGTGATCCCCATCTAACGTGCGAACAACAAGTCTCTCATCGCTAATCACGCTGTACCCACCCTTGGTTGCTCTCGCTGCGCTGTACACATCGCGAGAAATTACCTGTAATTCGGTTACAGCATAGAATCAAAAAACCCCAGACACGCCATGCATCTGGGGAGATCGCCAACTGGGCGGCGGTGCAGGGTCGTACCTGGTCAGTCGACCAGGTCTTTCTGAAGGGCCAGTGCAACAGCCTCCGTACGGCTGCCGACTTCGAGCTTGGAGAGGATGCTGCTCACGTGGAACTTGACCGTGGAGCGGCTCACGACCAGGCGATCGGCAATCTCAGGGTTGCTCAACCCCTCGACCATCAGCCGCAGTACCTCGTGCTCCCGCGGTGTGAGGTCATAACCGATCTCGGGCGGGCGCGTCGTGGCGTGGATCAGCGCCTGCGCCGCCTCGGGCGCGAGCGTCGAGCGGCCCCGGTAAGCCGCACGGATGGCCCCGGCAAGCTCGTCGGCAGAGACGTTCTTCAGCAGGTAGCTGATCGCCCCCGCCTGGAGCGCGGTCTGCACCAGATCCTCCTCGGGGAAGCTGGTGAGTGCGACGACCTGTACCTCGGGGTAGCGCTGGCGGATCAGGCGAGTCGCGCTGGCGCCGTCCATCTCGGGCATCACGAGGTCCATCAGCACAACGTCCGGGCGGCGGTCTTCAACCATGCGCAGGGCCTCGGGCCCGCTTGCCGCCTCGCCGACAAGCTCCAGGTCGTCGAAGGCTAATAGAAAGGCAGCCAGCCCGCTCCGCACAACTGCATGGTCGTCGACGATGAGCACACGGATGAGTTCGTCTTCGCTCACGGTGAGGTCCTTTCGTTTTCGCTGCCCCGGACGGTTGCAGCGCCGTCTAACAGTATACTACGAAGCTGAAAATGAAGCCGTTGCACCCGCCGGTCGGGCTGGCGACGTGATATTCGGCGGGTTCCGCTAATTGCCGCCCGTCAGGCAGCGGGCTATAATGACCCGGCATACAGAAAGTGGGCCGGACAAACCTGGACTGATCCGGCCTTTTCACTGCCACAGTGAGTACAAGACCTATGAAACGACTTCCTGGCATCCTGATGGTTGCCCTGCTTGCCAGCCTCCTCCTGGCTGGCTGTGACCTACTACCCGGTGGTGAAGGGCAGCCGGAAGCCCCTCCCGGCAGTGGCACCGGCGAAGCGGAACCAACGCCGGACGTGGGGCAGCCGGATGGGGTTGCCCAGTCCTTCCTTGACGCCCTGGCCGAGCAGAACTACGAGGCGATGTACAGCTACCTCTCGCCGAACAGCCAGGCGGAGTACCCTCTCGAAACGTTCGTCAACATCTACCAGCGCACCTCTGACACGATCCGGCTGATCGACATCGAGACGTCGCTCGTCTCCGTGCTGGAGGCTCCGTCGGGCAACTCGGCTCAGGCTGCCTTCCGCGCCGTGTACTCCACGCGCGCCGTCGGCGACATCGAGGAAGAGCTCACCATGCAGCTCATCAACACCGGCGAGCGGTGGGGCATCGCGTGGTCGCCGGCGCTGATCTTCCCCGAGATGGCAGGGGGCAACACGCTCCAGCTTGAAATCGAGAATGCGCCGCGTGCCAACATTTATGACCGCAACGGCCTGTGGCTGGTCTCGTCGGCGGCGACGACGTACACGCTGAATATCGTGCCGGGCCAGGTAGGCGACGGCTTCGAGCAGGACATGCTGAGCCTGCTCAGCGATATCCTGCGCATGCCGCCAGGTCAGGTCCGCCAGCAGTATGCCGGTGCGCCCGCCGACTGGCAGGTAGCACTGGGCGATGTAGACGCCGAGATTTTGCAGCAGTATCTCCAGGCGCTGGAGAGCTACCCGCCGATCTCCTGGACGGAGAAGAGCGGGCGGCGCTACTTCAACGTGCTGGCGCCGCACGTCGTCGGCTACACAGGCTTCATCCAGACCGAGCAGGTTGACGCGTACAAAGAATTGGGCTATCGCGGCGATGAGATCGTGGGGCAGAGCGGGCTCGAACGGTGGGGCGAGGAGTACCTCGCCGGGTTGCCGGGTGGCGTGCTGACGGCGTGGACACCGGGCGGCCAGTACCACGGCGAGATCGCGCGGCGCGACCCTGAGCCGCCGCAGAGCATCTACACCACACTCGACCGCAACCTTCAGATCGTCGTGCAGGATGCCATTGAGGACGCGTACGAGGTCAGCCAGGATACCTGGGCGCCCACGGCAGGCGGCGCATCAGCCGTCGTGCTGGACGTCAACAGCGGTGACGTGCTCGCGATGTACAGCTACCCGAGCTTCGACCCGAACGCGCTCAACCCGAACAACAACCACCCGCTCGTCATGGCGGGCGACAATTATCTGAACTACGTGTATTCCAGCCCGCTCAAGCCGTTGTTCAACCGGGCGACGCAGGGCGAGTACCCGGCCGGTTCGGTCTTCAAGCTCGTCTCGATCATCACGGCGCTTGAGAGCGGTGTGTTTACCCCCGACTCGACTTACGAGTGCGTGGGGCTCTGGAATGCAACCGGCAACCTCGTCCGGCGTGATTGGCTGGAAGGCGGTCACGGCGAGCTGACCATCCTGCAGGGTCTTACCGCGTCGTGCAACCCGTGGTTCTACGAGATCGGCATGCGGACAGGCCAGGAGAACTTCGACCTGCTCCCCCATTACGCTCGTGAATTCGGCATGGGCGACCGGCTGGGCATCCAGATCGCAGAGAACGGCGGCCTGATCCCCGACGCCGACTGGCTCTGGCAGACGCGCGGCATCGAGTGGGGCCTCGACGACAGCGTGAACATGGCTATCGGCCAGGGCAACGTGCTCGTCACGCCGCTCCAGATCGCGGCCCTCACCGCTGCCGTCGCCAACGGCGGCACGGTCTACCAGCCGCAGCTCGTCGACCGCATCGGGCTGATCAGCGAGGAGCCGTCTGTCGTCACCGAGCCCGTCGTGCTGCACGAAGCGGACGTCTCCGACGAGACGTTGGAGATGGTGCGCGCCGCCATGCATGAGGTCACGCGGAACATGGAGATCGGCACGGCGGAGTACCGGCTGGGCAGCCTGCAAGTCAACGTCGCCGGCAAGACGGGCACGGCTGAAGTCGGCGGGCAGGGCTACCCCCACGCCTGGTTTGCGGGCTTCGCGCCCTACGAGAGCCCCGAGATCGCCGTCGTCGTGATGGTGGAGAACGGCGGCCAGGGCTCCAGTGTCGCCGCCCCGATATTCCGCCGCATCGTCGAGGGCTACTTCGGGCTCACGCCGCTCGACTACCCGCCCGACTGGGGCAACCCCGACGACTTCGACTTCGTTACCGAAGACGAGGTCGGCGAGTAGCGGCAACACACGGCGTCAGACAATAAACGGGGCCTGCGGATCAGCAGTCCCCTGCGAGTCTCCCTATGCGGCCCGTCCGGG
>CAZDLX010000003.1:0-52360 GCA_964506005.1 uncultured Anaerolineae bacterium
GATCATCACGATCTGCTCGGTCGCGGGGTCGAGCTCGAACAGCTTGAGCACGTCGATGAAGCTCGTCCCGTTGATCGGGTCGCCGCCGATACCAACGCAGGTCGTCTGGCCCATGTTGCGGCGGGTGAGGGCGTCCACGACCTCATAGGTCAGCGTGCCCGAACGCGAGACGACGCCGACGTTGCCAGGTGTCGCGATGTGGCCCGGCATGATGCCCACCTTCGCCTCGTCGGGGGTGAGCAGGCCGGGGCAGTTCGGCCCGACGAGCCGCACGCCCTTCTGGTCGAGGAAGGCGCGGACCTTGATCATGTCGAGGATGGGCAGGCCCTCGGTGATGCACACGATGAGCTCGACGCCTGCGTCTGCAGCCTCGTAGATGGCGTCGGCGGCGAAGCGCGCCGGCACGTAGATCACCGACGTATTGGCGTCCGTCGCCTCGACGGCTGCCTTGACGGTGTCGAATACCGGGATCTGGTCTACCCACTCGCCGCCCTTACCCGGCGTCACGCCGCCGACGACGTTGGTGCCGTAGGCGACCATCTGCTCGGTGTGGAACTGGCCCTCGCGGCCCGTAATGCCCTGCACGATCAGGCGCGTGTTCTTGTCAACTAGGATGCTCACAGGTTCTCTTCCTCTCGTTCGCTAGGAAGCGCTCTGGGCAGCTTCGACGGCCAGCTTCGCGGCTTCCGCCAGCGACTCGGCCGTAGTCATGTTGGCCTCGGCAAGAATGGCGCGGCCCTCTTCTTCGTTCGTGCCGACGAGCCGGGCGACGAATGGCACCTGCGGCTTCACCTCTTCGAGCGCCGCCACGACCCCGCGTGCCACCTCGTCGGCGCGGGTGATGCCGCCGAAGATATTAATCAGCACGGCCTTCACGTTCGGGTCGTCCAGGATGATCTCCATCGCCGTGGCGACTTTCTCCGCCTGGGCGCCGCCGCCGATGTCGAGGAAGTTGGCCGGCTCGCCGCCGAACAGCTTAACCATGTCCATCGTCGCCATGGCGAGCCCGGCGCCGTTCACCATGCAGCCGATCTCGCCGTCCAGCTTGACGTAGCTGAGTCCGGCGCGGCGGGCGCGGGTCTCGGCGGGGGCTTCCTCGTCGGTGTCGCGCATCTCGGCGAGGTCGGGATGGCGGTACAGAGCATTGTCGTCGAGCACGATCTTGCCATCCACGGCCAGCAGGCTGCCGTCGGCGCCGACGATGAGCGGGTTGATCTCCGCGAGTGAAGCGTCACTGTCGACGTACGCCTCGTAGAGCCCTTTGGCGATCTCGATGAACTTCCGCCAGTGCTCACGCGGGAGCCCGATGCCGCTGGCGAGGTCCCGGGCCTGGTAGTCCCGCAGCCCCAGGAAAGGGTCCACCCACACCCTGATAATCTTGGCGGGCGTCTCGGCGGCCACCTGTTCAATGTCCACGCCGCCCGCGGCAGAGGCCATCACGACGGTCTTCCGTGCGGCACGGTCGGTCGTCACGCCGAGGTAGATTTCGTTGCGGATGCTGGCCGCAGGGTCGATGAGCACCTTCTTGACCGTCAGGCCCTTGATGTCCATGCCAAGGATGCTGCTGGCGTGCTGCTCGGCTGCTTCAGGCGTCTGGGCGAGCTTGACGCCGCCCGCCTTGCCGCGCCCACCCACGAGCACCTGTGCCTTGACAACAACGGGCCCTCCGATCTCCTTGGCGATCTGGAAGGCCTCTTCCGGTGTCGATGCCACCTTTCCACGTGGAATAGGTATGCCGAACTCGGCAAACCGGAACTTCGATTGATATTCGTGGAGTTTCACGTTGACTCCTAGCTGGCTGAACGAAGAGCAGTAAAAAGGAGCTTAGCGCGCCCTGATTATACAGGAACGCACCGGTCGTGACTATGCCGGGCAGGGCGTCACTCCGGCAGATTGTAGGCGACAAGTTCGAGCACCATGCCGGGCTCCAGCGGGGCGGCTCCCTCCGCTGTGCTGACGATGCCGCCCAGGTACTCGACGCGCACCAGCCCGACGCCCTCGGCGAAGTGCAGCCGGGAGGAGGCGCTCACAATGGCGCTCTGCTCCGAGCCGTCTGCGCCTTGCAGGCGCGCGTCGAGCAGCACGTCGCGCATGACGGGCAGCGCCAGGAACTCGCCGGCGGGAACCGCGACGTGCTGGAGCTCGCCTGTCTCGTGGATGAGCACCATCTGCCCGCCGGTGACCGGCAGCACGGTCGCGCCTGCCTCGCCGGGGATGGCCAGCTCGCCGCCTGCGTCAACCTCCAGATCCCAGCCGGTCGGCTGCCCGAGCGGCAGCAGCACGGATGGGGCGGGCAGCAGTGCCCCGGTGGGGTTGGCACCGGCCAGCCTCCTGCCGAGATCGGGGTGGGCGGCGGGCAGGGGCGGCAGCCCGGCGAGTACGCCCTCACCGCAGATCAGCGCCGCCGTCCGGCCCTCCGAAGACAGCGTGGCCCCGGTTTCACCAACCCTGGCGACGAGATCGATGGAAGTCTCGCCGCCGTCCGGAGACAGCAGCCGGTACGTCCACGTTGCGCCATCGCGCAGCGGCCACAGCAGGTGTTCGCACGGGCCGGGCGCGCGGAGGGTTGCTCGCGGGTCGGCGGTTGGCCCGGTGGTACCGGTAATGGCAGGGATGTTTGTCTCGCCGGTGTCTGGCGCGGCCTCGCCCGTAGGTCCCTCAGCAGGCAGGGTGGGAGGGCTCGGCGGAAGCGTGGAGGTGGGCGGGATATCCGCTGGTGGTGCGAGGCACCCCGCCAGGAGCAGGGCGAGCACGGCGGCGGTGCAGCGGATCGGCAGGCGGGCAGGCAGCATTGTCTCTCCAGTCGGTGCAGGGTGTGTCCCCTGTAGTATAATCCACCTACGCACGCGACTGGAACTCGGATCGGATTGGCGTCATGGGCTTTGAACAGGAGCTGGACCTGCTCGCCCGCTCAAGCTACCCCATCATCTACATCCCCACCGCGGAAGAGGGCCGGGCTGAGCAGCTCATCTTTGAGGTGGCGACGGCTACCGCGCCGCAGCGCGAGGTCCATGTGTGGGACTTCGTGCTCGGCTACGAAGGCGGCGTTGCCCGGAACAACCCCGTACAGGCGCTCGACGAGGTCGAGAGGGCGCGAGAAGACGTGCCCGCGTTCTTCGTGCTGCGGGATTTCCACCGCTTCCTCGACGACGTGCAGGTGTCGCGCACGCTGCGCAACCTGGCCCGCCACCTGAGCAATACCCGCAAGACGCTGATCATCCTCGCGCCGGGTTTCAAAGTCCCCGCCGACCTCGCCGAAGAAGTGACCGTGCTCGACCTCAACCCGCCGAGCTACGAGGAGATCGACGCGGAACTGGACGCAGTGCTCGGCCAGGTCCCGGTGCGGCTGTCGCACGGCGGGCGCGACGCGCTCGTCAAGGCCTGCCAGGGCCTGATGATGAACCGCATCCGGCTGGGGCTGGCGCGGGCCGTGGCGAGCTACGGGCGGCTCGACGAACGGGCCATCCCGCTGATGCTGGAGGAGAAGAAGCAGCGCATCCGGCGCACCGAAGTGCTCGAGTTCTGGCCCAGCGCCGAGACTGTGGACGACATCGGCGGGCTGGACATCCTCAAGCAGTGGCTGGAGCAGCGTGCGGCGGCCTTCACCGCCGAGGCGCGAGACTACGGGCTGCCGTACCCGAAGGGCATTCTGCTCGTCGGTATTCAGGGCACGGGCAAGTCGCTCTCGGCCAAAGCAACGGCCAGCCTGTGGCAGCTCCCGCTGCTGCGGCTCGATGTCGGGCGACTGATGGGCGGGCTTGTGGGCGAGAGTGAGGCCAAGACGCGCGAGATGATCCGCATCGCCGAGGCGATGGCGCCCTGCGTGCTGTTCATCGACGAGCTGGACAAGGGATTCGCTGGGCTGGGTTCCGGTTTCGTCGGGGACTCGGGCACGAGCGCCCGCGTCTTTGGCACGATCCTGACGTGGATGGAGGAGAAGGAAACGCCGGTGTTCATCGCCGCGACGGCCAACTCCATCGAGGCGCTGCCTTCGGAGGTGCTGCGCAAGGGCCGCTTCGACGAGGTCTTCTTCATCGACCTGCCGAGCGAGCGCGAGCGGCGCGAGATATTCGAGGTGCACCTGTCCCGCGTGCGGCCTAACCGCCTGCGCGAATTCGACCTGACTGCGCTGGCTTTCCAGAGCGAGGGCTTCAACGGCGCGGAGATCGAGCAGGCCATCTACGAGGCGATGCATGCCGCCTTCAACCAGCGGCGGGAGTTCACCACCGAGGACATCCTGCGGGCGATGGCCGCCATTGTGCCGCTGAGCAAGACTTCGCAGGAGCGCATCGAGCGGCTGCAGGAGTGGGCGCAGAGCGGGCGGTGCCGCCCGGCGAGCTCGGATGCGGCCCAGGCGGGCCTGCTGGGCCAGCTCTTCGGCGACGCCGGCCTGCCGCGCTGAGTATGCCAGATTCCCCACGCGACCTGTTCCCGGACGACCCGGATTTCGAGCCGACCGGGCGCGAGCCGGAGCTGCCGGGCTATGAGAGCAGCCGTGCGCCGATGCTTGGCGGCAACCGGCGTCAGTGGCCGTCGATCTCGGCCTACCTGCTCGCCGAGCAGCACCGCGCGCACCGGCGCGGCGACATGGCCCGCGTGTGGAGCCTGCGCCGGCTGCGCTCCCGCATCCAGCTCCGGCACGTCGAGGCGCGCGAGGAAAGCCTGCTGACCGGCGAGCCCGTGCCGCCGATGACTGACGCGGAGGCGCTCGCCGAGATCGTGGCGGAGCGCGAAGAAGTCGTCGAGGCACTGGAGCAGTGCCACCGCTGGCTGCGCCTGCGCCGCGCGGCGGAGCTTGAGCAGAGCCTTGCCGTGATAGACGAGGTGCTCGATTACTGGCAGGGGCGGGTGGGGTGAAACCTCACCCCTTCCGGCGCTTCCCTCAGAAGCATCTCCCTCCCCTCTCCGCGGCGCGGAGAGGGGCAGTGGGCCATGTGTCGTCCTTGCACCGGCTGCGCCATCTTCCCCTCTTCCGCCGGGAGAGGGGCCAGGGGTGAGGGAAAAGGGTCGGGGGGTGAGGCCTGGCTCTCTGTCGAAATGCCGCCTGGCCTGCTATACTCTAGAATGTGTGTGCGCATTCCCGCACGCGAACATCTCAAAGCGAACGCCAAGAACAACGCCGGGGCTGGCCGCAGCCCGGGCCGCTGAAGGGGTGGGCGATGTCTCACTTTACACGGGTAAGAACACAACTGCGCGATCTCCAGACGGTCCGCCGGGCGCTCGAAGACCTGGGCTACGAGGTCGAAGAGGGTCGCACGGTGCGCGGCTACGGCGGCCAGGAGACGGACGCCGACCTCATCGTGCGGACCGGCTCGCAGTACGACCTGGGCTTTCGCCAGGAGGGTGGGGCGATCCTCATGGTGGCGGACTTCTGGGGCTTGCGCGTCGACCGCGAGGTGTTCCTGAACCGCCTCACGCAGCGCTACGCCTACCTGACGGTGCTGGAGCAGGCGCAGACGCAGGGCTGGCAGTCTGTCACGGAGGAGACCCAGCCCGACGGCAGCATCCGGCTTGTGATGCAGCGCTGGGAGTAGGGCGATATGGCGCAGCGACAGGAGATCGAGTTCGTCATCCGGCCTGATGGCACCGTCGAGGAGAGGGTGACGGGCGTCGGCGGGCCAGCCTGTGAAGACGTGACGCGCGGCATCGAGCAGGCGCTCGGCGAGATCCAGCACCGTGAGCGAACCGCCGAGTACTACCGCACCACGGAGAGCGCGAGCGACGAAGTCACGACGAGCGGCTGATCAGCTCTCAGGAGTGAGTGACACGATGCCCCGCAGGCCGCTGTGGGGCATTTTCACAACCGGGGGTATCAGCGGAGGTTGGGCAACATGAGCGCGCCGGATGAAAAGCCACCCGAAGACAGGCCAGGCCGCCTGCTGCCGGTGGAGGTCGAGGTCTACATCGAGGCAGACGGCTCGGTGACGTTCGCCGATCTCGAGGCCGGCATGCTGCCGGTTGCCTTTGAGCTCAATCCTGACGAGCCGCTGGCCTGCGATGTGCCGCCGGTGGACGAGGATTCCGGCGAGGACTGATATGTGCCAGCTACTCAGCGATTGGCTTGCCACCCGCCGGCTGCGCGGTGAAGTCGCAAGGTGGCGAGCGCGCAGCTACGGCGAGTGTATAGAGACGATCCGCGGGCTCCGCCGCGTGCTGGCCACCCAGGAGCGCGTCGGCGGCGACCTGCGCCGCCAGCTTGCCGCGCGCGACGTGCAGATCGCCGGGCTGCGTGCCGAGTACGCCGCCCTGCAGGCGCGGCTGGCGGGTGCCGAGAGCGCGACGGCGAAATCCGAGCGGCTGGCCCTGTTCCGGCAGCTTCAGCCCGTGCTCGTGCAGCTCCCGACAGTGCGCGCCGCGGTCGAGAGCGGCGCGGACCTCACCGCGCGGGACGTGCTGGAACTGCTCGCGCCGCTGGATCAACTGGTGGCCGACCTCGGGCTGGCCTGCATCGGCGAGGCGGGCGATGAGACCGCCTACGACGCCCGGCTGCACCGCGCGGTGGGGCGTGGCGCGGGCTCGGCGCAGCCCGGCGACCGGGTCCGCGTGCGCTACGTCGGCTATGAGCTGGACGGCGAGGTCATCGCCAGGGCGGAGGTCACGCTCTCCGCGCCGGACACTGAAGACACATAGACCTGCGGACTGATGAAGAAAGTAGCCATCGATTTCGGAACAACAAATACCGTCGTGGCCGTGTGGCGCGAGGCTACCGGCGTGCCCGAAACGGTGCGCCTGGCCGGGCTTGGCGCGAACGGGGCCTCGGGGCAGGCCTGGCTCGTACCGTCGCGTCTCTACGTGCAGGACGGTGCGGCGAGCAACGGCGCAGGCATCATTGCCGGGCAGGCAGTTGCCGGGGGTGGTTACGACGTGCAGGGCGACGAGCGCTACTTCGCCTCGTTCAAGCGTGGGATTGCCGCACGCAGCCGCCCGCTTGCCCGCGTGATCGACGGGGCGGAATGGGACGAGGCGCGCGCGGGTGAGGCATTTCTGCGGGCGGTGCTCGCCGCCGTGCGCGAGCAGGAAGGCGGCATCGACGAGCTGATCTTCACCGTACCGGTGCAGAGCTTCGAGCGCTACCTGCAGTGGCTGCGCGACGAAACCGCGCTCGTCGGAGGTGAACGGGTGCAGCGCGTGCGCGTCGTGGACGAGAGCACCGCGGCGGCGCTTGGCTACGACGTGCGCACACCGGGCGAGCTGATTCTTGTCGTGGACTTCGGCGGCGGCACGCTCGACGTGTCGCTGGTGCGGATGCCGGTCGCCGAGGAGGGCAGCGGTGTTGTGCTGCAGGACGACAACCGCCAACCCCGCCGGGCGGCGCGGGGCGGCGACGTCGAGGCACGGGTGATTGCCAAGGCGGGGCGCGTGCTCGGCGGTGACGACGTGGACCACTGGCTGCTGGAGGAGCTTCTGGAGCGTACCGGCGCCAGCCGTGCAGAGGTCGGGGACGCGTACAGCCAGCTCAAGCTGGCCTGCGAGGCGGCCAAGATCCGGCTTTCCGAGCACGAGTCCGCGGAGGTCAGCGTGTTCGACCCCGACACGTTCCGCACGTACCGCGCCACGTTCACGCGCACCCAGCTTGAAGACCTGCTCGACCGCCGGGGGTTTTTCGGCGCGTTCCAGCAGACGGTGAACAAGGTGCTGCGGGCAGCGCGGGCGCGGGGCATCTTCCCCGAGGACATCGGCGCGGTACTGCTCATCGGCGGCACGTCGCAGCTTCCGTCGGTGCGGCGGCTGGTCCGCACACAGTTCGGTGCGGAGCGCGTCAGCGAGGACCGGCCCTTCGAGGCGGTGGCGCATGGCGCGCTGAAGCTGGCCGCCGGCATGGGGCTCGATGACTTCCTGTATCACGCTTACGGCGTGCGCCACCTGAGCCCGGTGACGGGGCGGCACGAGTGGGAGGAGATCATCCCGGCGGGGACGCGCTACCCGCTGGCGGAGCCGCCGGTGCTGATCCTCACCGCGTCTCGCGACGGGCAGGAGGCGCTGGAGCTCGTCATCGGCGAGGTGGAGGAGAGCGCGGGCGGCGTCGCCGAGGTCATGTTTGGCGGGCGGGCGATCCTGATGGTCGACGGCGCGATCGAGCTGCGGCAGGTCATCCCGCTCAACGACGAAGACGGCTCGCGGACCGTTGCGCAGCTCGACCCGCCGGGTAAGGCGGGTGAAGACCGCGTCGAAGTCATCTTCAGCGTCGACGCCAACCGCACGCTGCGCGTCACCGTGACCGACCTGCTGACCCACCGGGTGCTGCTCGAGAACGCGCCGGTGGTCGAACTGCGCTGAGAGGCGGGACTCATGGCTGAAGACCCGAAGACAATCCGCGATGCACCCGCGCTCGGCGGGCCGCGCCGCCAGCGGGACCCGCGCCTGTGGGGCGCGCTGCTGGGCCGCGATGACCGCCGGCGCCGTGAGGCCGCCCGTACCATTCGCGCGCTAGAGGCGGATCGGGACTACGCTCGGCAGCTTATCGACACGATCCCCACGCTGCCGCCTGCCCAGCGCGCCGTCGCGGGGGATGCACTGTCGATGCTGGGCGACGTGCGCTTCTCGCCACCTTACTATCTCTCCGAAATGATCTACGTGACCGCCGGCGAGGCCATCCTCGGCAGCAGCCGCTTCCCCGAGGAATACCCCGTTCACACGGTCGAGGTGGGGGGCTTTGCGCTGGCACAGCACCCGGTGACGCTCTCCGCTTTTGCCGCGTTCGAGCAGGCGACCGGCTACCGGCGCGTGCGCGGACGGGAGCGCGAATATGGGGCGATGCTCAACGCACCGGTCGTGCACGTCTCCGCGAGAGATGCCGAAGCGTACTGCCGCTGGCTGAGCGGCGAGACGGGCCACCACTACCGGCTGCCGACCGAGGCGGAGTGGGTGCTCGCGGCGCGCGGCCCGGCGGACCGCCGCGCCTACCCGTGGGGCGACCAGTACGACGACCTGTGCGCGAACGGCTGGACGGGCGGCTCGGCGCAGCGGCTGTGCGCCGTTGGGCTGTACCCCGAGGGGCGCGGACCGTACGGGCATGACGATCTCGCCGGGAACGTCTGGGAGTGGTGCTCGTCGCTGTACTGGCCGTACCCGTACCACGCGAACGACGGGCGCGAGGACCCCGGCGCGGAGGGCGAGCCCCGCGTGATGCACGGGGGCTCGTGGCGCAGCAGGCCGCTCTCGCTGCGCTGCGCGGCCCGCCAGGGCGAGCCGCCCGCCGACAGCTTCGACGTGGTCGGCTTCCGGCTGGCGAGGGATGGCTCGGGTGGTTGATCACGGCTTCGAGCCCGCTTACCTTGCGCTGCACCGCAGCGGCGAGCTTGCCCGCCGCGCCGGGCGCGCCCGTGCCGCGCTGCACGGCTGCCGGCTGTGCGGCTGGGACTGCGGCATCGACCGGGCGCGGGAGCTGGGGCCGTGCCGCACAGGGACGCAGGCGCTCGTCGCGACGGCGTATCTGCACTTCGGTGAGGAGCGTCCGATCAGCGCGGGGCGCGGCTCGGGCGCGATCTTCTTCGCCAACTGCGATCTGCGCTGCCAGTTCTGCCAGACCGCACGCTGGAACATTAAGGGGCAGGGCAGGCCGCTCACCGAGCGCCAGCTTGCCGACGTCATGCTCGACCTCGCGGGGCAGGGTGCGGCGAACATCAACCTCGTCACGCCGACGCACGTCGTGCCGCAGATTCTCGGCGCACTGGCGCTGGCTGCGGACGATGGGCTGAGAATCCCGCTGGTGTGGAACTCCGGCGGCTACGACTCGCCGCAGACGCTGGCCCTGCTCGACGGTGCGGTGGACGTCTACCTGCCTGACATGAAATACAGCGATGCCTCACTTGCCCGGCGGCTGAGTGGTGTGCGCGATTACCCGCGCACCAACCGGGCGGCGGTGCTGGAGATGCACCGGCAGGTCGGCCACCTGCGGCTCGACGCGGCTGGCGCGGCTTGCCGCGGGGTGCTGGTGCGGCATCTCGTCATGCCGGGGCATGACGAGAACACCGCCGGGGTGCTAGAATGGATTGCGGAGCACCTCGGGCCCGGCACCTACCTCAGCCTCATGGACCAGTACCGCCCGGCTTACCGCGCCTTCGCGCGGGAGGGCATCGACCGGCCGCTCCGGCCCGAGGAGTACGCCCGCGCCCGCTTGCATGCCGACCGCCTCGGCCTGCGCCGGCTGGACGGCAGCCTATTACTTGAACCGGCATCATAGCAGCGGCAGAGTGACCATGACTGAACAGAGAACAGACACCCGCCTCGTTGAGCAGTTCACCGCGTCGAACGGCGCGCGCATCTTCCGCGTGCCGATGGATGTGTTTCCTAATTACGTCGGCTACGCACACCTCGTCGAGCACGGTGGCGAGCTCACGCTGGTCGACGTCGGCTCGGGCTTCGGCAGCTCGCACGACGACCTGCTGGCGGGGCTTGAGCAGGTCCGCGAGGCGCACGGGCTCGACGCCAGGCTCAGCCGCATCGACCGCATCCTCATCACGCACGGGCATATCGACCACTTCGGCGGCCTGATGCGCGTGAAAGAAGCCGCGCCTCAGGCGGAGGTCGGGCTGCACCGGCTCGCCCGGCCCGTGCTGGTGAGCTACGACGAGCGCGTGCTGCTCAGCCGTACGGCGGTCGAGGACTTCATGCGGCGCGCGGGTGTGCCCGAGGAGCGCCTGGCAGACCTGCTGGAGATGTACATGCTCGGCAAGCGGGAGTTCAAGCAGGTGCCGGTCGATTTCACGTTCGGCGATGGCGACCGCATCGGCAACACGTTCGAGGCGATCCACGTGCCGGGCCACGCGCCGGGGCTCGTCATGCTGAAGGCCGGCGATATTCTGCTCACTTCGGATCACGTGCTGCCCCATACCAGCGTGGCGCTGGCCCCCGAGAGCATCATGCCTTACACCGGCATCGGCCACTACATCGAGTCGCTGGAGAAGGCGCTGCGCGTCGAGGGTGTGCGGCTGGCGCTCGGCGGGCATGAGGAACCGGTCGAGGACTACTACGGTATGGTGAGAAACACGCTGGACGGCGCGCGGGGCAAGGTCGAGCGCGTGTACGCCGAGTGCGCCGAGCCTAGCACGATCTACGAGATCGCGCGGCGGATCTACTCCACGCTCGACGGCTACGGCGAGCTGCTCAAGCTGGAGCAGACCGGCGCGCGTGTCGAGTATCTGAACCAGCGCGGGCGCGTCATGATCGAAAACCTCGACGCGCTGGAGGCCGAGCACAGCCCGCCGCTGCGCTACCGGCAGGTCTGAGCCCGGGCGGCATGCCCGGCTGCTGTATCCCCATCAGCGAGAGGACTGGCAATGGTCGACCCCGACGTCAAAGGCAAAGTCTTTGAGCCGTTCACGATGGCCGTCGAGCGCGGCAAGGTGCGCGAGTTCCTGCTGGCCACCGGCGAGGACGTAGAGGCATACCAGGGCGAGGATGCGTCCGTCCCGCCGACGTTCGCCACGGTGCTGCGCTTCTGGGCCGGCGGCGGGCTCGAACGGGCGCTCAACGAGCTTGGCGTCGACATTACCCGGGTGCTCCACGCCGAGCAGTCGTACGAGTACCTGCTGCCCGTGCGCGTGGGCGACACGATCACCGGCACGACGCGCGTCAGCGACGTTTACAACCGCGCTGGTATGGACTTCGTCGAGTTCACCACGCAGTATATGAACCAGGACGGCGACCCCGTGCTCAACGACCGGGCGCTGATCGTGGTGAGAGGGTAGGGGGCTGCCATGTCGCTGTTCTACGAGGACGTCAACGCGGGCGACGAGCTGCCGCCGCTGGTCAGAGGCCCGATCGAGCCCATCGACCTGGTGCGCTACGCCGGGGCGTGCGGTGACTTCAACCCGATCCACACCGTGCCGAGTGTCGCGCAGGAGGTCGGGCTGGATGGCATCATCGCGCACGGGATGCTGGTCATGGCCTATGCCGGGCAGGTGGTGACCAACTGGGCGGGCCCCGGCACGATGCGCCATTTCAAGGTGCGGTTCAGCGGCATGACGGTGCCGGGCGAGACGCTGGTCTGTGAGGCGCGCGTCACGGGCAAGGAGTCGGCGGACGGGCAGCACCTGGTGCGGGGCCGGCTGACCGTGAAGGGTCAGGCCGACGACTCACTCAAGCTGAAAGGCGAGTTCACCGTCGCGCTGCCGTCGAAGGCAGAGGACTGAACGAATCGTAGGGGCGTAGTATGCTACGCCCCTGACAATGTGGCACTGAGCGCAGGGTAGGGGCGGGTCTCAGACCCGCCCCTACGATTCGATTGGTAGGGGCCTGTGTTGTTGTCACAGCACAGCCTGCGCCCCTACCAATGTGACACCGCCACAGGGGTGGAGCCCTACGCCGGCAGCTCGCTGGAACTGTAGTTGAGCACCTGCCGCGCCACGATCAGCAGGTTGATCTCCTGCGTGCCTTCGTACAGGTCGGCGATTTTCGCGTCACGGGCCAGCTTCTCGATCAGCCACTCGCGGCTGTAGCCCATCGGCCCGAGCAGTTCCACACAGCGGTGCGCGATGCGTGTCCCCGCGTCGCCCGCTTTAGCCTTGCACATGCTCGACTCCAGTGCGTTGGGCTCGCCGTGGTCCATCATCGAGCCCGCGCGCAGCGTCAGCAGCCACGTCGCTTTGAGCTCCGCCTCCATGTCGATGATGTCGCGCTCGATGGCGGTCAGCTCGTGGGGCGGCGCGTCGTAGCGGATGGCGATGCCGGCCTCGGCGAGCTTCTCCTTTGTCAGCTCCAGTGCGGCGCGCGCCACGCCGACCGCCGTCGCGGCGACGATGGGGCGCGAGGCATCGAAGGTCTTCATCGCGCCCTTGAAGCCCTTCTTGCTGGCCGAATCGCGCTCGCGGACCTCTGCACTGCCGAGGATGTTGTCGTAGGGGATGCGGGCGTTCTCGAACGAGATGGCGACCGTGTCGCTGGCCCGGATGCCGTGCTTGATCTCGGCCTTCGTCACCGTGACGCCGGGCGTCCCCGCCTCGACGACGAACGACTTCATCCCGGCGCGGCCCGCACTCTTGTCGACGGTGGCCCACACGACAACGAGGCCATTGGACTCGTCGAGCGCAAGCCCGCCGTTAGTGCAGAAGATCTTCTCGCCGTTGAGCACCCACTCGTTCGTTTCCTCGTCGAGCCGCGCCGTGGTGCTGATGGCCGACGTATCCGAGCCCGCGCCGGGCTCCGTCATCGCCATTGCGCCCCAGGCGGGCGGCGCCTTGGGGTCGGCGAAGCGCGACAGGAAACGCTCCTTCTGCTCCAGCGTGCCCACCGCCTCGATAGCAGTGCCGCCGAGCAGGGCGGAAGGCGTGCACAGGTACTGGCCGACGTCGCCCCAGGCCAGCAGCTCGGCCAGGTGCATCATGCCGACGAAGAACGTGCCCGGCCCCCGGCGCTCCTTCGGTGCGGCGTCGCCCGCGGCGGCTTCCTCCGCTTTGCGGCGCTCGCGCTTCAGCGAGGCGGCCTGCATGTCGGCCATGACGGGCCACATGAACTGGACGTACTGGTCGGGGCGGGTGTGCTCGTTCTCGTCGAGGTAGCGGGCCTGCGGGCGCATCACGTCCCGCGCGACCATCTCCGTCATCTGCCGCTGCATTTCCAGCTTCTCGGGCAGGCTGAATTCAATCATGTCTGTCTCCTTTTCCGCTGCTCACCGCACCCGCTAAACGATTGCCAGCCCCTCGAACGCCGCGAAGCCGCGCGCGTTGCGCAGCCAGCGTTCGGCGGGGTACTCGCGGATGTAGCCGTAGCCGCCCAGCGTCTGCACGCCGCTGTCCGCTACGAACAGCGCCGCACGGCCGGTGTAGGCCTTGACGAGCGCCGCGTCCCGCGTGAGCTCGCAGCCCTGGTCGGCCTGCCAGGCGGCCTCCCACACCAGTACGCGCATCGCATCGACCTCTATAGCCATCTTCGCGATGCGAAAGGCGACCGCCTGCTTGCTGGCGATGGGCACTCCGAACTGCACCCGCTCTTTGGCGTAGTCGCCGGCGTATTCTGTGGCGGCGCGGGCCACGCCGACCGCCAGCGCCCCGAGCGCGATGCGGCTGCGGTTGAGAAGCACGGTGTAGTCGGTGCCCGCCTCCCCGCCCAGTCGACTCTCAGCCGGGATCCGCACGTCCGACAGGTTTAGCCGGTAGGCAGGCAGCGCGTGGACGCCCATCAGCGCCTCGCGTTCCTGGACCACCATCCCCTCGGTACCGCCCGGCACGATGTAGCCATCCACCTTGCCGGTCTCGCTGTCCCGTGCGTAGACGAGGATCGCCTCGGCACCGGCGGCGAGCGGCACGTAGGCCTTCGCGCCGGCCAGTGTGACGGTGCCATCTCCGTTGCGGGTCGCGGTTGTGGTGGGCCGCCACGGGTCGAATGTGACGCTCGGCTCCATCAGTGCGGCGGTCATGCGGGGGCGGTCGGCATCGCAGAACAGCGGCAGGTAGGCCTGCTTCTGCGCCTCACTACCCGCGTACAGGATGGGCAGCGCGAACAGCGCGGGAGCCCACAGCTCCAGCGCGGCGGCGAGGTCGCCCCAGGCCAGCTCTTCGAGCGCCAGCACCCCGGTGACGGCGTCCTGCCCCTCGCTGTAGCCGCCATATTCCTCCGGTATCAGACCGGGCAGCAGGCCGAGGTCCCAGCCCTTTTTGATCGCCGCACCGGGCATCTCGGCGGCCTCGTCGGCATCGTGCGCCACACGCCGGAGGTCCGTCTCGGCGTAGCGGTGCACGGCTTCGACGAGCATGTTCTGCTCGTCAGTGGGTGTGAAGTCGATCATCGTCCCCTCCACTTGTAACGGATAAAACCGCACAGTGCTCCGCTCAAGCGGAGCACACGTTAAGCGTCGCGTGCAGGCTGCTCGATGCCGTAGAGGAAGAGGTCGAAGAAGATGTCGGCGATCTGGCCCGCGTCCAGGCGTCCTTCGGGGCGATACCAGCGTGTCATCCAGTTGACCATGCCGAGCAGCGCGTGTGTCACGATGGTCACATCGGCTGCGCGGAACACGCCTTCCTGGATGCCCTGCTGGACGATGGCGCGGAAGAACTGCTCGACCCGGTCCCTCTGAGCAACATAGTGCTGCAGGTAGGCGTCGCCCAGGCCGCGGTCCTCGCGCAGGAACACGGCTGCGCCGTCGGGGTTGTCGGCGATGAGCCGGGCGTGGGCGTGGATGGCAGCGCGGAGCTTGGTGGTGCAGCCGTCGTCAGAGGCAGCGATAGCCTCCATGTCGCGGGTGAACTGCTCCATGCCCGCGTCGAGGATGGCGAGCAGGATGTCTTCCTTGCCGTCGAAGTGGTGGTAGAGGCTCGGCTTCTGGATGGCGACCTCCCGCGCGATGTCACGCATCGAGGTGGCGTGATAGCCGTTCCGGTTGAAAAGCTGGATGGCGGCGCTGATGATGGCGTCGCGGCTGACTTTCGGCATGCTGGCCTCCCTACCGACCGGTCGGTAGTCTGAGTATACGGGCGAGAAGCATGGAGGTCAAGCGCCCGCACCCCCGGCAGACGTGCTGTGCCGACACAAGACCTCACCCCCGCCGCGACTTCGTCGCGCCACCCCCTCTCCGTGCCACAGAGAGGGGGCAACCAGTCCGTTACGGCACCGCACCAGCGCTCCGCCAGCTCAGGCATCAGCAGAGCCGGGCCAGGCTGACGGAGGCTGGCATTTCCCCTGGTGCGGCACTAAAATCAATGAGGACTATCTCCACCTCTGAGTAACTTCTTTCAACCGCACCGCGATGCGAGCACGCATCCAAGCAGACTGGTAGAGAGGCACCATGACGATATCACAACGCACCGAAACCCGAGCAGACCTCGACGCCAACAGCATCAACGCCATTCGCTTCCTGGCTGTCGATGCCGTGCAGAAGGCGAATTCCGGCCATCCCGGCCTGCCAATGGGCGCAGCCGTGATGGCCTACGTTTTGTGGATGCGCCACATGCGCTACAACCCGCGCAACCCCGAGTGGTTCAACCGGGACCGCTTCGTGCTTTCAGCCGGGCACGGCTCGATGCTGCTGTATGCCATGCTCCACCTGACGGGCTATGACGTGTCCATGGACGACCTCAAGGCATTCCGGCAGTGGGGCAGTATCACGCCGGGGCACCCTGAGAACTTCCTGACGCCGGGCGTCGAGGTGACGACTGGCCCGCTGGGGCAGGGCTTCGCCAATGGCGTCGGCATGGCCATGGCTGAGCGTTTCCTGGCGGAGCGCTTCAACACCGACGAGCACGCGATTGTCGACCACTACACGTATGCCATCGTGAGCGACGGCGACCTGATGGAGGGCGTTTCCGCGGAGGCGGCATCCTATGCCGGCACTCAGCACCTCGGCAAGCTGATCTACCTGTACGACTCGAACCAGATCAGCATCGAGGGCGACACCGACGTGACGTTCCGTGAAAACGTCGCCGACCGTTTCCGCGCCTATGGCTGGCAGGTGATCGGCCCGATTGACGGGATGGACATCGACGCAGTCGATGCGGCGGTGACCGAGGCCAAGCGCAACCCCGACCAGCCTTCGCTCATCGTGTGCCGCACGATCATCGGCTACGGCAGCCCGAACAAGGCCAGCACCGGTGATGTGCACGGCGCGCCGCTCGGCGCGGACGAGGTTGAGCTGACTAAGGAGAACCTCGGCTGGCCGCTGGAGCCGGAGTTCCACGTTCCCGACGACGTGC
Source organism: uncultured Anaerolineae bacterium (assembly GCA_964506005.1). Taxonomy (GTDB): domain Bacteria; phylum Chloroflexota; class Anaerolineae; order Aggregatilineales; family UBA3940; genus UBA3940. The sequence continues at coordinate 16,626 of CAZDLX010000003.1, forward strand.
GCGAGCACTTCGGCAGCGCCGTCAAGCGCGGGGAGCAGTTGGAGGCTGAGTGGAACGAGCTGTTTGGCCAGTACCGTGACGCCAACGCGGACATGGCCGCCGAGTTCGAGCGGGCGATGAACGGGGCGCTGCCCGAGAACTGGGACGCCGGCGTTCCGGTGTTTAAGCCGGACGATGGCCCGATGGCCACGCGCTCGGCGAGCGGCAAGGTGCTGAATGGGCTGTTCCAGAACCTGCCGGACCTCATCGGCGGCTCGGCTGACCTGGCCCCCAGCAACAACACCTGGCTGAAGGACGGCGGCCTGTTCGGCTGGGAGAAGGGCGGGCATAACCTCCAGTTTGGAGTGCGCGAGCACGCAATGGGCTCGCTGTGCGTCGGCATGGCGCACCACGGCGGTGTGATCCCTTACTGCGCGACGTTCCTGGTCTTCTCCGATTACATGCGCCCGCCGGTGCGGCTGGCAAGCCTGTCCCGCCAGCGCGTCGTGTTCGTCTACACACACGACAGCATCGGGCTGGGCGAGGATGGCCCCACGCACCAGCCTATCGAACATCTCATGGCGCTCCGCGTCGTGCCGCGGCTGCACGTCATCCGCCCGGCGGACGCCAACGAGGTTGCCGAGGCGTGGCGGCAGGCGCTGCTCTACGAGGACGGCCCCACGGCGCTCGCGCTGACACGCCAGAACCTGCCCATCATCGACCGTGAGAAGTACGCCGATGCATCTGGCCTGGCAAAGGGTGCGTACATTATTCGCGAAGCAGGTGGACAGCCAGACCTGGTGATCTTGGCGACAGGGTCGGAAGTCTCGCTGGCCATAGACGCCGCCGAGCAGCTCGACGCGGATGGCCTCAAGGTTCAGGTCGTCTCCATGCCGTGCTGGGAGCTGTTCGACGAGCAGCCCGACTCCTATCGCGAAGAGGTTATCCCGCGCGGGGTGCCGCGCCTCGCCGTCGAAGCCGGGGCGACGCTCGGCTGGTACAAGTACGTCGGCGAGGACGGCGCAGTGATCGGCATCGACCGTTTCGGTGCGTCGGCGCCGGGCAAGACGGTCATGAAGGAGTACGGATTCAGCGTTGAGAACGTGGTGGAGCAGGCGCGGGCGCTGCTCGGCCAGCAGGAGGCAGGCTGATGCAGGTCGTCGTCGGAGCGGACCACGCGGGGTACGAGCTCAAGGAAGTGATCCGCGAGTACCTCGAAGAGCGGGGCTATGACGTCATCGACGTCGGCACGGACAGCCTCGAGGCGGTGGACTACCCCGACTTCGCCCGCAAGGTCGGCGAGGAGGTTCTGCGCGGCGAGGGACGGCGCGGAGTGCTGATCTGCGGCAGCGGAGTCGGCGCGAGCATCGCGGCGAACAAGGTCAACGGCGTGCTCGCCGGGCTGTGCCACGATACGTACTCCGCGCGGCAGGGTGTCGAGCACGACAACATGAACGTGCTGACGCTCGGCGGGCGTATCATCGGCGTCGAGCTGGCCAAGGAGCTGGTCAACGCATTCCTCAATGCCGAGTTCAGCAGCGACGAAGAGCGCCACGTCCGCCGCGTCAACAAGATCCACGCCATCGAACGCGACTATTCCGGCGGCGCGTAAGCGCCAGCCAGGGCAGTGATGCAAGCTGCCGGGCGCCCGCGCCGCGCAGCGCGCCGGGTGCCCGGCTTGCTGAGTCGAAGGCGTACCGGCTGAGTGTACGACGACGAGCGAGAGGCCGTGATGCCAGACAGCACGCCAGCTGATAACCCACTGCGTGACGGGCCGCGAGTTGGGCGGCCCATCGAACCCGTGTCGATCGTGATCTTCGGCGCGACAGGCGACCTGACCGCGCGCAAGCTCGTGCCCGCCCTGTTCAGCCTGGCGATGGAGGGCCAGCTTCCGCCGGCCTACAACATCGTGGGCTATACCCGCCGCGACTGGACCGACGACTACTTCCGCGAGCGGATGTACGAGGCGGTCAAGCAATACAGCCGTTACGATCCCGACGAGGGTGATGGGGCGGTCTGGGAGGAGTTCGCCGGGAACCTGGCTTACGTACAGGGCAGGTTCGACGAGCCCGAGGGCTACCGCCGCCTCGACGAGAGGCTGACCGGGCTCGCCGCCGAGCGCCGTATGCCCGACAACCGCCTGTACTATCTCGCCGCGCCGCCCTCCTGGTTCGAGAGCATCATCTGGTGCATGCACAGCGCCGACATGGCGCATGGAGGCGATGGCTGGCGGCGCATCGTGGTGGAAAAGCCGTTCGGACATGACCTGGAGACGGCGGGGGCACTGAACGCTACGCTCAACGCCGTGTTTGACGAGGAGCAGGTGTATCGCATCGACCACTACCTCGGCAAAGAGACGGTGCAGAACATCCTCGTCGTGCGCTTCGCCAACGCGATCTTCGAGCCGATCTGGAACCGGCACTACGTCGATCACGTGCAGATCAGCGTGGTGGAGCCCGGCGGCGTCGAGGACCGGGAGGAGTTCTACGACGAGGCGGGCGTGCTGCGCGACATCTTCCAGAACCACCTGCTGCAGCTGATGACGCTGGTTGCGATGGAGCCGCCCGTCGCCTACGAGGCGGACGCCATTCGCGACGAGAAGGTAAAGGTGCTGCGAGCCGCCCGACGAATCACGGGGAAGGAGGTCGCAGCACGGACGGTCCGTGCCCAGTACACGGCAGGGGCGGTCAACGGCGAGGCGGTCCCCGGCTATGCAGGGCTTGAGCACATCCCGAAGACCTCGGAGACGGCTACTTACGCGGCAGTGAAGTGGTCTATCGACAACTGGCGCTGGCAGGGCGTGCCGTTCTACCTGCGCTCCGGCAAGCGGCTGCCGACGCGAGTCACCGAGATTTCGGTGCACTTCAAGGAGCCGCCGCACCTGCTGTTCAGCCAGCGGCCCGGCGTGCGGATGCGGGCGAACGTGCTCGTGCTGCGCATCCAGCCGGATGAGGGTATCTCTCTGCGCTTCGAGTCGAAGCTGCCGGGGCAGGGGCTGGAGCGCCGCGCCGTGACGATGGACTTTCGCTACGGCACCTCCTTCGGCGTGGTGAACCCGCCCGACGCCTACGAGCGCCTGCTACTCGACGCAGTGGTGGGCGACGCGACGCTGTTCGCGCGCCGCGACGAGATCGAGTGGGCCTGGCGGCTCATCGACCCGATCATCGAGGCGTGGCGCTCGCCAGACGAGATGCCGGCGCTCGAGTACTACGAAGCGGGTACCTGGGGGCCGCCCGGCGCGGACGCTATGCTGGCGCGCGATGGGCGCCGGTGGCGGCGTCTGTAAGAGGGGGAAGGCTTGGCTGAGACGTTACGCACAGAGGTCCGGCAGGTCAGCCTGAACACGCTGCGTGACGAGCTGCGGGCGCTGTGGACGTCGGAGACGCTCGACTCCGACGCGATCATACGGGCGCGCTCGCACAACCTCGTCGTGTACACGGACATGACGCGTCACAACGTCGCCGACCTGATCGATCACATTATCCAGGTCAATGCCCGGCGGCCAGGGCGAGTCATCCTGCTCCAGTACAACCCCGGCCAGGCGGCAAAGCTCGAGGCGTGGGTGACGGTGTACTGCCACCCGCAGCGCGACGTCCAGGTGTGCAGCGAGATGATCGTTATCGAGGTCGGGCGCGACGCGCGCGACGACCTGCACAGCACCGTCGTGGCGCTGCTGGCCCCCGACCTGCCGGTGTTCCTGTGGTGGATGCAGCTTCCCAGCCCGGACGATCACCTCTACCTGAAACTGGCAGAAGAGGCCGACCGCCTGATCGTCGACTCGGACTTCCTGCCCGATCTCGCGAGCGGACTGCCTGCGCTTGCGGCGCTCGGCGGGCTCCCGGCGAGCGATCTGGCGTGGGCGCGTCTGACTCCCTGGCGGCGGCGCGTGGCGGTGTTCTGGGATGCGCCGCACCTGCGGGAGCCGCTGTCCCACCTTAGACGGGTCGAGATCCGGTTCGTCGGCGGAGACTCCGGCGCGAGCGCTAACCGGGCGCTGCTGCTGGCAGGCTGGCTCGCCGCACGCCTTGACTGGGAATGTACGGGAGGCACGCGTCATAATGCGGGTTACGTTCTGCGCTGCGAGCAGCAGAGCGGCGTGCCGTTCGAGCTGGCGCTGTCGGCTGTCGAACCTGACGGCATTCCGCCGCACGAGATTGCCAGCGTTACGCTTGAAGCCGGGCCAGAGGCCGAGCCTACCCACCTTCGTCTGCGCTACGAGCCCGCGCATGGTAGTATCGACGTCCACGCAGGCGGACGCACGTGGCACGACTGGGGCTTTGAGCCAATGGATGCCGCGGCTGCATTAGCCGAAGAACTCGACTATGATTATGACAGCGCGTACACGGCTGCTCTGGAATGGGCGGCCAGTATCCTGCGCGCCGTAACCAACCAGCACACAGAGGAATAACCATCGTGTCAGAAGTCATCACCCTGCCTCACATCGAAGCGATTATCGAGGAGGCGGCTTCCCGCTGGGTGCAGATTGCCCGGTCTGCCGTCGAGGAGCGCGGCGCATTTCGCATCGCCCTCTCCGGCGGCAGCACGCCTCGCCCTCTCTACCTCTTAATGGCCTCGGACCCCTACCGCGAGCAGGTTCCGTGGGAGAAGACTTACGTCTTCTGGACCGACGAACGCCGGGTCCCGCCCAGCCATCCCGACAGTAACTACCGGTTGGCCGCCGAGACCCTGCTGCGCCACGTGCCCATTCCGCGCGAGCAGATCTTCCGTATGGACGGCGAGGAGCTCGCCGGAAGCGCGGCGCGCGAGTATACCGAGGCCATTCGCCGGCACTTTGGTCTCGGCTTCCGCGACTGGCCGCGTTTCGACCTGATGCTGCTGGGCATGGGGCGTGACGGTCACACTGCCTCGATCTTTCCCGGCACCCGCGCCGCCAGCGATCTCAGCAACATGGTAGTGGTCTACGAGGTGCCGCAGCTCCGTGCGGAGCGCATGACGCTGACGCTCCCGGTCATCAACAATGCGCGGCACATCCTGTTTCTCGTAACGGGAGAGGATAAGGCAGAGGCGCTTCAGGCTGTGCTGTACGGCGAGCGCCGCCCGAGCACGTATCCGGCGCAGGCTGTGAAACCCGTCGATGGCACGCTGACCTGGCTGGTGGACACTGCCGCTGCGAAGCTCCTGCCGCGTTAGAAAGCGCCGGCCCAACCATCGGCCTAAAGACCTAGCCTGCTCAGCCCATTGCCGGGCGATTCTCCCGCCCGGGTGGCCTACGATCTCTTTATGTGCGAGTAAGACCACTCAGTCTTGTTGGTAAGAATAGAGGACGGGCCATGTTGCAGAGAATGGGCATTGTGTTCGCGCTGCTCGCGAGCGCGGCGGTGTTGGCGGGCTGTAACGGTGTACCAGGGCAGGAAGTGACGGAAGCGCCGCCAGGGGATGTCACTGCGCCTCCGGCAACGGAGACGGTCGAAGAGCTGGCAACCCCAGAGCCGGTTGAAGACACCCCTACTGTGGCGGCGGAAACCGAAGAGCCGACTGTCGAGCCGGCTGAGGAGCCCACCGAGGCCGCGGCGCAGCCCGGCACGCTGATCGCGATGTATACCCCCGAAGGCTCAGTGCAGGTTGTGGACACGGGCACCGGTGAAGTGACGCCGCTGGCCGATCTCACCGTGGATATCACCGTCGCACCACACCTGCCGGTGGGCGTTGCGGGGGGTCAGATCTTTGTTATTGGCGATGACTTCTCGGACGACGCTCCCGCTCAGGTATACAGCATTGGCCGGGACGGTGTGGTCGTGCCGCGCGATGAGTTCGGCCCGGCCGTGCACAGCCTCGCGGCGTATGACGGTGGCGAGGCGGCAGATTACCTCGCCTGGGGTACGTTCGACATTGGCGAGGAACAGGTGACCTCAGGGCTGTACCTCACCTCGCTCGGTGACATGAATACGCAGACCATCATCGAGCAGACGACGCCGGAAGGCTGGAATTTCGTACCGGTACGGTGGTCGGAGGACGGCCAGCGTCTCTTCTTCGCGGAAGAGCCGAGCGGGCTGGGTGGCTACATCCCGTTCGACGGGTACTCGTCGCTCTACGTGTACGACATGGCGGCGGGCGGTGACCCCGCGCTGCTGGTGCCCAACAGCCGTGCCGGGATGATCTGCATCGACGACCTCTCGCCAGACGAGCAGCTCATCGTCCACCACTGTGACCCCGACCGGCTGACGCTGTTCGACATGGCGTCGGGCGAGTCCACCGCTGTCGAGTCGCCGGTAACGGCAGGCGAGAATCAGCTCGCGGGGAGCGCCCGCTTCAGCCCGGACGGCTCGCGGGTGGCGTACGGCATCGCCCGGGGGAACCCCGAAGACGAGCTCGGCTACCTCATTCTCGCCGACGTAGCGAGCGGGCAGGCGGAGTTGATCGGCGAGAGCGAGCCAGGCTCGATCTTCCGCGTGCTGAGCTGGCTGGACGACTCCACCCTGCTCGTCGAGATGTCGGGCATGGAGAATACGCTGTGGCGGCTGCCGCTGGACGGCGGCGAGCCGGTGCTGCTGGGGCAGGGCTTCTACCTCGCCACGCTCCCGCCAGACTGGTTCGCCGAGTAGCTTGCCATAGTGTGGGCTAAGGGCGGTGCGTCGTGAGACGTACTGCCCTTTTTACTGCTGCTATGCCGCGACACAAGAAAATCTGCCTATCGCTTCGCTATACTCTGGGAGCGCGCCCGTCGTAGAGGCTACGACCTCGGCTCGCATGACTGCCTCGTGAGTACACCAATGGATGAGTGAGAGGACCTACATGCCGAACCGGCTAGCCGGGGAGACGAGCCCCTACCTTCTACAGCATGCCGACAACCCGGTCGAGTGGTTCCCCTGGGGGGATGAAGCCTTTGAGCATGCGAAGTGCAAGGACAAGCCGATCTTCCTGAGCATTGGATACTCGGCGTGCCACTGGTGTCACGTCATGGCGCATGAGTCATTTGAGGACACCGAGACAGCAGCCCTGATGAACGAGCACTATATCAACATCAAGGTTGACCGCGAGGAACGCCCCGACGTCGACGCGATTTATATGAACGCCGTCCAGGTGCTGACCGGGGGCGGTGGCTGGCCGATGTCTGTCTGGCTGCTGCCCGATGGCCGCCCGTTCTACGGAGGGACGTACTTCCCCGACAGGCCGCGCCACGGTATGCCTTCGTTCCGGCAGGTGCTCAAGCGCATGGCGGATCTGTACCGCGATGAACGCGACAGGATCGAAGACCAGGCCACCCGGCTCACCGGAGCGATCAGCGGGCGCATCCTGCTTGAATCCGAACACAACGAACCGGCGACAACCCGCGTTCTGGAGGTCGCTTACCAGCACATCGCCAGCCGCTACGACGCGCGCTGGGGCGGCTTCGGCACGCAGCCCAAGTTCCCGCCAAGCATGACGCTGGAACTGCTGCTGCGGATGCATCACCGCTGGGGCTGGCAGCAGGCGCTGAATATGGTGACGCACACCCTCGACCGCATGATGTACGGCGGCATGTACGACCAGTTAGGCGGCGGGTTCCACCGCTACTCGGTCGATGCCATGTGGCTGATTCCGCACTTCGAGAAGATGCTGTACGACAACGCCCTGCTGCTGCGTATCTACCTGCACGGCTTCCAGGTGACGGGTGACGAGCGGTATCGCCGTGTCGTCGAGGAGATTGCCGGTTACGTGCAGCGCGAGATGACGGCACCCGGCGGCGCATTCTACAGCAGCCAGGACGCCGACAGCGAGGGTGAAGAGGGCAAGTTCTTCGCCTGGACGCAAGACGAGATCCGCGAGGTGCTGGGCGACTCGGTGGACGCCGGCCTGGTGCTGGATTACTGGGGTGTGCAGGAAGGGCCGAACTTCGAGGATAAGAGCGTGCTGTGGGTGCCGGAGTCGCCGGGGCAGGTCGCCGAACGGCACGGCGTCACCCCCGCCGACCTGGCGGCACAGGTGGGGCGTGCGCGGGAGCTGCTCTTCGCGGCGCGTGAGCAGCGCGTAAAGCCAGGGCGTGACGACAAAATCCTGACGGCCTGGAATGGGCTCATGATTAACAGCCTCGCCCAGGCCGGGCGCGTGCTGGGTCGCGATGATTACACCGGGATGGCCGCCAGTGCCGCCGCCTTCATCCTGCGTGAGATGCGCGGCGAGGATGGCCGGCTGCTGCGCTCCTACAAGGACGGGCGTGCGCGTATCGACGGCTTTCTGGAGGACTACGCGTTCTTCGTCGAGGCGCTGGTCGAGCTTTACCAGACCACCTTCGACCTGCAATGGTTCGAGGCAGCGCGCGAGCTGACCGGGTCGATGCTCGAGCGATTCTGGGATGACGAAGCCGGCTTTTTCGACACTGCCGGCGACGCCGAGATGTTGATCACCCGCCCGCAGGAAGTGACCGATAACGCCATGCCCTCGGGGACGTCCGGGGCGCTCGCCGCACTGGCCCGGATGGCGCTGCTGGCGGGGGAGGGTGACTGGCTGTGGCGTGTGGACCGCGTTCTCGAGCGGCTCGGGCCTGCCGTTCAGCAGTACGCAACGGCGTTCTCGTACCTCGGCTCGCAGCTCGACTTCATGATCGGCGAGCCGCACGAGATCGCTATCGTCGGCGAGCGCGGCGCGCCAGACACCGGGGCTCTGCTTGACGTCGTGCGTGAGGGCTACCGGCCCAATCAGGTCGTCGCCCTGCGCGAGCCGGACGACACGCGCGCGGCGGAAGCCCTGCCGCTGCTGGCCGGGCGCGAGGCCATCGGGGGGCGTGCCACAGCCTACGTGTGCCGTCACTTCATGTGCAAGCTGCCGGTGACAGAGCCGGCGGCGCTCCGGGCGCAGCTCGATCGCGAAGAAGCCCGGCGCGATGAGCCAGGCTAAAATCGCTATCCGCCGGGCCGGGGATTGGGGTACAATGGGCTCAGGGCCTGTTACCTGCTAGAGTGGAATACGTGATGGCCGAACAAACCGAGAGTACCGCGCTGCGCATCGTCCGCGCGCCGTTCTTCCTGCTGAGCGTGGCGCTCAGCCTGCTGCCGCTGCTTGCGCTGTTTGCCTCGGTCAGCATCGGGGCGTGGTTCGACGACGTGCTTACGTGGCTGGGTTACGAGCAGCGTCCGCGCTGGCTGCCTGCCGTGCTCGGCGTGCTGAGCTACGCGGGCCTGGGTATCGCGGCCCCGGCCTTTCTCGGCAACCTGCTGATCGGCTGGCCGGGGGCGGTCGCCGGCCCCGTGCTGGCGCTGGCGCTCATCGCCGTGCTCGGCCGCTGGTAGTCCCTACTGATACCCACGAATCGCAACGGCGGCTCGTACGAGCCGCCGTTAGTGTTCTCCCATGCAGTGCGTAGGGTTATCTGGCCAGGGGTCCGGCTTCGCGCACGGCAGCGCTGAGCACATCGGCGTACTGCCTGGCATTCTCCGCAAAGAGGTTGGCCAGCTCCTGCGCCTTTGTGTCGTAGGCTTCCTTATCCTCCCACATCGCACGCGGGTTGAGCACGTCGTCCGGCACGCCGGGTACCTGCAGCGGCACGTGGAGGCCGAAGATAGGATCTTCACGCGTTTCGACTTCCGCCAGCGCGCCTTCGAGGACCGCCCGGATCATCGCCCGCGTGTAGCGCAGCTCGATGCGGTTCCCCACGCCGTAGGGCCCGCCGACCCAGCCCGTGTTGACCAGCCACACACTTGCCCCATGCTCGGCGATCTTCTCGCCGAGCAGGTCTGCATACCTGCGCGGGTGCAGCGGCAGGAAAGGCGCACCGAAGCCGGCGCTGAATGTTGCCTTCGGCTCTGAGACGCCGCGCTCGGTGCCGGCCACCTTCGCCGTGTAGCCGCTCATGAAGTGGTACATGGCCTGATCACGCGTGAGGCGGCTGATGGGCGGCAGCACGCCGAACGCATCCGCGGTCAGGAAGAGTATGTTGTTGGGGTGGCCTGCCACGCCTGTGCGTGTGGCGTTCGGAATGTGGCTTATCGGGTACGATGCGCGGGTGTTCTCCGTCAGCGTGTCGTCGTCCAGATCGATCCGGCGGCTGTTCATGTGCATTCCGACGTTCTCCAGGATGGTCCCGAAGCGCCGGGTCGTCTGGAAGATCTCCGGCTCGCCGGTGGGTGAGAGCCGGATGACCTTCGCATAGCAGCCGCCCTCGAAGTTGAAGATGCCGTCGTCGCTCCAGCCATGCTCGTCGTCGCCGATGAGCGTCCGCGTCGAGTCAGAGGACAGCGTCGTCTTGCCCGTGCCGGACAGCCCGAAGAACAGGGCGACGTCACCCTTGTCACCCTCGTTCGCCGAGCAGTGCATCGGCAGCACGCCTCGCTTCGGCAGATAGTAGTTCATGACACTGAAGATCGACTTCTTGATCTCGCCTGCATAGGCGGTGCCACCGATGATCACCACCTTCTCGGCGAAGTTGATAAGCACGAACGCCGGGGAGTTCGTGCCGTCCCGATCCGGGTTCGCGTGGAAGCTTGGCGCCTGGATGACCGTGAAATCGGGCTCAAAGCCGACCAGTTCCTCGTCGGGCACGCGGATGAACATGTTGCGGGCGAACAGGTTGTGCCAGGCCGTTTCGGTGATAATCCGCACCGAGAGCCGGTGCGCCGGGTCGGCGCCGGCGTAGGCGTTCTGCACGAAGGCGTTCTTGCCCTGGAAATACGCGAGCAGGTTGCGGTACAGGTCGTCGAACTGCTCGATGCTGAAAGGCCGGTTGATGTCCCCCCACCAGATGTCGTCACGCGTGGTTGGCTCGTGGACGATGAAGCGGTCCTGCGGCGACCGCCCGGTATGGTCACCCGTGCCGACGACCAGCGGCCCGAGATGTGCCACGTAGCCCTCCTGCCGCCGGATTGCCTGCTCGTAAAGCTGCGGCGTGTGAAGCTGCCAGTAAATTGTGTTCAGGTTCCGGAACCCTAGAGCTTCCATTTCAGGGTGCGTTTGCAGGATTTCCATCTTTCCTCCGTACTGGCACGACAAAATGCGGGGTAACGGACCACCGCGCCGGGTCGCTCTTGATTCTAGCGCGCGACGCGGGCTCTATACAGTGAAATACGCAGCCGTGTGATGGGGCGTCACGACGACTGCGCATTTCATGGGGTGAGGATAGGGATGAGAACTCTTCTTGGAGAGTCAACTGTATCCTAGCACATTCTTCGATATAGTTTCGTGAAGTTTCATGAAAAGTTTGTGAATTCAGCCTGCCGGGGGGCGCGTTCCGCCCGTTGTCGATCCACTTCACCCGGCGGAAGGGCCTGTGCTACACTACATACAGCGGCCAACTGGTTGGAAGGGTAGGCAGATGGAGCGTGACACACGGCGCGACCCGGGCGGTTACTTCATCATCGCGCAGTGGTACGACACCGTCCGGAGTGCGCTGCTCATGCTGGAGGAGCAGGGCGGCCAGGGGTGGTGGTATCTGATCGTGCGCGTGTGGCGCGAGGAAGCACTGGTCTGCCGGTTCATCGATCTGGTCCGCCGGCTTGAGATCGAGGGCCCGCTCCTGCTCGACGAAAAGCTGGACTCGCTCGGCCCGCCGCTTGAGCCGGCGATCTACCTGGACGCCAAAATCGGCGACGACACGGCAGTCCGGCTCGCCAGGGAGAGCGAAGGCGGGCGTGCGGTGGTGGTGAACTTGCACCCGCCGAACACAACACAGGCGGGCACGCTGCCGGGCATCGACGTGGTACGCATCGTCGATACGCGACGTTCGCGCGGGCTCGCCTCAACCGAGATTCCCGAAGCCGTCTTCGATCTGGCGCGGGGGCTTCCAACCGGCACGGAGCCGCCCGAACAGCGCCCGCTCACGCCCGGCAGCATCCCTCCGATGGGTGCGCCGCAACCTGGGCCAGTTGCACCCTCAGCGCCGGTACCCGGTCCATCCCGCACTACGGATGTGCCCCGCATGGAGCCGCGCGAAGAGGAGCTTGAGGAAACCGCGCACCCCGACGCGGGCGAGATCGTCTACGGTGATGAGGTTCACGGGGACAAAGTCACGGCGGGCAACATCACGAACAGCATGGGCGTCGCCATCGGGCCGGGCGCGCAGACGCACGTCTACCTCAACTCGCCCGAGCCGGAGACGCGCGAGCAGCCCCGCCGCTTCGAGGCGGCCTTCCCGAAGGAGTGCCACCTCGGCGCAGAGCAGAAGCTGTGGGTCGCCGTTATGCTGCCCGACGCGGAGTCGCCGTTTGGCGAGCGCGCGGACGACCACGACATCGCCTCGACGGATGAGGTCGGCGTGCCGATGCCGGTCGATGGGCGGACAGGCCAGCTCAAAGCCGTCGACGTGGAGGTGACGGTCACGGCGACGGGCTTCCGGGTAGAGGGAGCCAGCACGAAGAAGCTGACCGTGTGGCCCGACGGCAGACTCGCCAAGCGCTGGTTCCAGCTCGAGCCGGACGCGCCCGGCGAGCAGGAGATCCACCTCGAAGTGTGCATCGACGGGCGCCTGCTGCAGGAGATCGACCTTATCACCACCGTCTACGAGCCGCGGAAGAAGGCGCGCAGCCTGCTGAACCTGTCGCTGACGATCGCGTCGTTCGGGCTGACGTTCACATTTGCAGCCGGAGCGGGCACGTGAGCCCGGTCTTATCCGCTGATTGCCAAGCAAAGGGGGAGCGACGTGATCGATTACCTGGATTTTGAAGTGCTCATCAGCGAGACGGCTGACGGCTACCGGGCGCGCGTCCTCGACTCGCCGGGCGGGCAGGTCAGCACAACCTTTGCTGTACCATTCACAAAGGCTGAGATCACGGCGTTCTACCAGCGGCTTGACAGGCCGCGCTACGATGACGGCAACCTCGCGGCGGCGCGGGACTACGGCGGCAGGCTGTTCGACGCCGTCTTTACCGGCGAGATGCTCGGTACGCTGCGAGCCAGCCTGCTGCGCGCAACAACGGAGAACAAGGGTCTGCGCTTCCGGCTGCGCTTTGACGACGAAGCAGCGCCCGTCGCGCAGCTTCCCTGGGAAGCATTGTACTACGCGCCTCTGGACCGCTTCTTTGCGCTCTCGGCCTACACACCGCTGACACGTTTCCTGGAGATGCCGGAGCAGGTCGAGCCGCTGCCGCTGGAGCCGCCTCTCCGGATGCTGGTCATGGTCTCCAGCCCCGGCGACCTGGACCAGCTGGACGTCGACATGGAGTGGTCGGTCATCAACGACGCGCTGGACCATCTGGAGGACGCAGGCTACGTCAGCGTCGAGCGCATGGACACGGCGACGCTCTCCGCGCTGCAGGAGAAGCTCAGCGAGGGGACGTACCACATCTTCCACTACATCGGGCATGGCGGCTTCGACGAGAACACCCAGACAGGCGAGGTGATCTTCGAGACGGAGGACGAGCATGCCCGCCCGGTCTCGGGCAGCGAGCTCGGCACTATGCTGCACGACCACCGCAGCCTGCGCCTTGTCATGCTCAACGCCTGTGTCTCGGGTAAGGGATCGCACGTGAGCCAGTTCCGCGGGGTGGCGCAGCGGCTGGTGCAGCAGGGCCTGCCGGCAGTCGTCGCGATGCAGTCGAGCGTATCAGATCTGGCGGCAATTGCGCTGTCCAGCCGGCTGTACGCGGCGCTGGCCTCCGGCTTTCCGGTTGACGCGGCGCTGGCGGAGGGCCGCAAGGCGGTCTTCGCGCTCGGCGACAACATCGAGTGGGCGAACCCGGTGCTGTACCTGCGCGCCCCCGATGCCCGCGTGTTCGACGTGGCGCTCGACGAAGCCGGGCTTGCCCAGCCGGACGAGCGTGTCGTCGGCGTGCCGCTCAGCGCCGAGGAGAGCGTCGCCAGCCCGACGACCCGGGAACCGGTGGAACAGGCCCAGCCCGACGACCCGCGCCGCCCCCGGGTGGACAGCGTGTACGGCGACCTCGTCGAGGGCGACAAGATCATCCACGGAGACGAGGTCGGCGGGGACAAGATCACCGTTGGCAACATCACGGGGAGCAGCGGCATCGCCATCGGGCGGGGCGCACGCGCCAGCGTATCGGGTTCCGGCGGAGACTCGCCCTTCCAGCTGGTGCGCGAGAAGCTGCCTGAGCTGGGCATCGACGAGAGCGCGCAGGAGGAAGCCGAGTTCGCCGTCCGCCAGATCGAGAAGCAGGACGCCTCCGCCGAACCGGACATCGACCGGATCGACCGCTGGCTCGGCGTGCTGGAGGAAGTCGCGCCCGCGGCGCTGGAACTGCTTGTCGACGCCGTGGCCAACCCCGGCGCGGCCGTCAGCGCCGGAATGAGGCTGGCGATCAAGACGTGGCGGCGGGCGCGCAAGCCGTAGCTGCGTCTCTTGTATGTGGAAAAAAGCGCATGTTATAATGCAACGTCCGTAAAACGAAAAGGCAGTCGTGGGGTGCGGTACTCACGCCGCGCACAGGGCATGGCACCATAGAAGGGTTGGGAATATGAGCGGTCACAGCAAATGGTCTACCATTAAGCGCAAGAAGGCGGCCAACGACGCGAAGCGCGGCAAGGTCTTTACGCGGCTCTCGCGCGAGATTACTATTGCGGCACGCGCTGGAGGCGACCCCGAATCAAATGCGGCGTTGGGCCTGGCTATCGACAAGGCCAAGGCCGAGAACATGCCGAAGGACAACATCGACCGGGCGATCAAGCGCGGCACCGGCGAGCTGAAAGACGCCGAGGACATTGCGGAAATCCTTTACGAGGCATACGGGCCGCAGGGTGTGGCGCTGATTATTGAGGTTGCGACGGACAACCGCAACCGCACGCTGGCGGACATCAAGCACCGCCTGAACAAAGTAGGCGGCAGCATGGCGGAGCCCGGCTCGGTCGCCTGGCAGTTCGAGCAGAAGGGCTACATCGCCGTGGCTGCGGACGGGCAGGACTACGACGAGATCTTCATGCTGGCTGCCGAGGCAGGCGCAGAGGATGTCTCCGAGGACGATGGCCTGTTTGAGATATTCACCCCGCGAGACGCGCTGCACACCGTGTTCTCGGCGCTCAAGGAGGCGGGGATACAGGTTGAAGAGGCGCGCCTCGACTGGGTGCCGAAGACCGAGATCGAGCTGGAAGCCGGCCCGGCGATGAAGGTGATGAACCTCATCGAGGAGCTGGAGGACGGCGACGACACGCAGATGGTGTACTCAAATCTGCGCGTGACAGACGAGTTGATGGCAGCCTTTGAAGAAGGCTAGCCGCGGCGCAGGTGATAGCCTATAGTCATGAGGGCGGACGGAAGCACAACCCGTTCGCCCTTTCGTTAAGCAGACCGGGAAGTCAGGAGTAAACGTGATCGCTCTCGGAATCGATCCGGGTATCGGCATTACGGGCTACGGTGTGGTCCGCGAGCTGCCGTCGGGAGAGATTGAGCTCGTCGCCTACGGCGTTATCGAGACGCCGCCGAACTCGCCGCTGCCCCAGCGCCTGCAGCAGATCTACAAGGGCGTGCGTGAGGTCATCGCGCTGCATAGGCCGGAGACCTCGGCGGTCGAGAAGCTGCTGTTCGGCAAGAACGTCACGACGGCGAT
Organism: uncultured Anaerolineae bacterium; assembly: GCA_964506005.1. Taxonomy (GTDB): domain Bacteria; phylum Chloroflexota; class Anaerolineae; order Aggregatilineales; family UBA3940; genus UBA3940. Next base: position 32,030 of record CAZDLX010000003.1, read on the forward strand.
GGCCGTGGGCCAGGCGCGCGGCGTGACGGTCCTGGCGCTGGCGGACTGCGGCCTGCAGATCTCCGAGTATACGCCCGCGTCGATCAAGCAGGCGGTCGCGGGCTACGGCAATGCCTCGAAGGGCCAGGTGCAGGACATGGTCCGCATGCTGCTGGAGCTGGACGACATCCCGCGCCCCGACGACGCAGCGGATGCGCTGGCGGTGGCGATCACGCACCTGCACAGCACCCGCTACCAGCAGCTCTACGACGAGCAGAACTAGCCAGCGCTGGCCCGGTTGCACTTCCGCGGGGCAGGGGGCTACAATTCCGGGGAGCACGCCAGCAGCCCGTAGTTTGGAGATCGCATGGCAAAACAGAAGTTCAATTATGGTGGGCAGGCCGTCATCGAGGGCGTGATGATGCGCGGCAGCCGGCAAGTGGCGGTCGCGGTCCGCAACCCCGAGGGCGAGATCGTCGTCCACGAGCAGGATATCAACTCGTCGCTCTACAACGGCTTCTGGAGCAAGGTGCCGTTCGTGCGGGGGCTGGGGCTGCTGTGGGACTCGCTTGGATTAGGGATGCGCGCGCTGACGTTCTCGGCGGACGTCGCCGTCGGCGACGAGGCTGAGTTCAGCGGGCCAATGGCCTGGGGCACCATCGCGCTGTCGCTCGCGATCTCGGTTGCGCTGTTTTTCCTCACACCGGCGGCTGCGGCGGACGGGCTGCACCGGCTCACCGGGTTGGACTCGCCCTTTGTGGGCAACCTCGTCGAGGGCGTCATCCGGCTGCTGCTGGTGATCGGCTACATCTGGGCGATCGGCCGCATGGAGGACATCAAGCGGCTGTTCGCCTACCATGGCGCAGAACACAAGACGATCAACGCCTACGAGGACAATGCCCCGCTGACCCCCGAGTCTGTGGCCCGCTACCCGCTGGAGCATCCCCGCTGCGGGACGGGCTTCCTGCTGGTCGTCGTGGTGATCTCCGTGCTGATTTTCTCGATGCTGGGCCGGCCCCACATCCTGCTGCGGCTGGCATCACGCATCGTGCTCATCCCGATCGTCGCCGGGATAGCCTACGAGTACATCCGCCTGCTAGCACGCAACCTCGACAAGCCGCTGGCGCGGATTCTGGTTGCACCGCAGCTCTGGCTGCAGAAGCTCACCACCCGCGAGCCATCGCTCGACATGCTGGAGGTGAGCATCACCGCGCTCCAGAACGTGCTCGCAACCGAGCACCTTCCCGTACCGGCGCAGGAGCCGGAAACCGCCGCGGTGAAGCTGTCATGAGCCTGTTTGAAGGTAAGCTCGTTCGCCTGACGCAGATCTCCCGCGAGAACCTGCCGGTCTATAAGCGCTGGTTCCGCGACTACGAGACCCAGCGACTTCTGGGCCAGCTGCCCGTGCCCGTTACCGACGAGTTTGAGGAAGACTGGTACGACGCCATGTCCCGGCGCACGGGCCGCGGCGAGGTCTACTCGTTCAGCATCCGCACGCTTGCCGATGACGAGTTGATCGGCAACTGCTCGCTGTTCGACGTGAATCACAAGAACCGCCGCGCGGAGCTGGGTATCGTGATCGGCGAGAAGGAGTACTGGGGGCGCGGCTACGGCACCGACGCGATGTCGGTGCTGCTGCGCTTCGGCTTCGACGAGCTCAACCTGCACCGCGTCGAGCTGCAGGTGTACGACTTCAACCCGCGCGGCATCCGCGCCTACGAGAAGCTCGGCTTCGTCCACGAGGGCCGCCGCCGCGAGGTTGTCTGGCGGGAAGGCGCCTACCACGACATGCTGCTGATGTCGATCCTCGAAGACGAGTGGCGCAAGCGGTAAGGCCGCCGTATGCCAGGCACAGCAGACCCCGCTTTGGCACAAAGGCGGGGTTTTTGAATCCGGCCGGCGCGGCGTCGGGAAGTGTGCAGACGGCAGCAGAAACTGCCGTATAATGGCGGCAGATGACTCTTCGCGGTGCTGGGAGGCGCACGATGGGAGCCATGGACTATGGCTCCGTAGCGCAGTGGTACGATTTCTACGCCACGGTGGACGTCGACATTCCCTTCTACCGGCAGGAGATCGACGCCGGCGGGGATCGTGTCCTCGAACTGGCGTGTGGGACAGGGCGTGTATCGGTTCCGCTGCTCGAAGCGGGGATCAACCTGACCTGCGTTGACATGTCGGTTGAGATGCTTGACGTGCTGCGGCGAAAGCTTGCAGCTGCCGACCTCCACGCAGAGATCGCGTGCCAGGATGTCCGCGAGCTGGATCTGGGCCAGCAGTTCGACGTGGTCATCATGCCGTTCACGTCCTTCATGGAGCTCGCCGACCGCGCCGACCAGCTCAAGGCGCTGCGGGCCATTCGGCGGCACCTCAGCCCGCGAGGGCGCTTCCTGTGTGCGCTGCACAACCCGGCCCGGCGACTCGCCGCCGTCGACGGGCTGCTGCACCTGGCGGGCAGGGCGCAGATGGACGGAGGGCAGACGATGCTGCTGTGGTCGCTTGAGAACCACGATGCCGCCAGCCACACGGTGAGCGGTCTGCAGACGTGGGAAATCTTCGACGAGACCGGGCGTATGGTCACCAAGTACATGCTGGACATCCGCTTCTCGATCCCTGGGCGGCAGAATTTCGAGTCGATCATTGCGGAAGCCGGTGGTTTCCAGGCTGCCGCGCTATACGGGGACTTCGACCATTCGCCCTACGATGAGGCGAGCAGCGCCTTCATGATCTGGGACCTGCGGCGCAGCCGGTGAGGGTGTGACTGCTCCCGCCCACCTGCTTTGAAATGCCAACTGCCCGTGCTACAATCCGATTGCACCAATTTGCGCGATCTTCTGCCTCAACTAACTGCCTCAGAATCCGCTGCGTGGGGAGGGATCATGAGAGATGTCTTGCGCGCCTTCGGCGTCGTCTTCTACCTCGGCTTCTTTGCACTCGTCTTCGCGCTGGGCCACAGCCTCGTAACGACGGGTTTGCTGTGGGCCGCCGAGCCGCTGCTGGCCGCGCTGCGCGCCGTGGGGCTGGCGCTCATGGCTGCCGGGCTCACGATGTGGATCATGCTGCGCCGCGCGGAAGCCGGGCGAGGGACGCTGAACCCGCTTCTGGCGTTTCTGATCGTCGCCGGTGCCGTCATGGCGGTCGTCGCCGTGCTGATGCCGGCATCGGCGCTGAGCCCATCGCTGCAGCTTGCCGGCGTAGGCGCGGCGCTCGCGGGTCTGCTGATCGGCGTGGTGCAGATGATTTTCGACCCCGCATACCCGCAGCCGGTCGCGAAATCCTGGCCCGAGGGCGGCACCGCGGTGCTGACACGCTTCGCGCGGGCGGAGGGGACATCCCACCACTCGTATGCCGTGCCAGAGGATGATTTAACCGTCATCGACGGCATCGACGAGCCGCTTGCCGGGGTGCTCCGGGCGGCGGGCATCACCACGTTTGAGAAGCTGGCAGAGTACAGCCCCGACGAGCTGCTTGAGGTGCTGCGAGCAGGCGAAGTCACCGCGCCGGTTGATCCTCAAACCTGGCCGGAGCAGGCCCGGCGGGCTGCGGCGGGCGAATCCGTGGCACTCGAAGCCGCCGGATCCGGAGTCGCATCCAACCACATACCATAGAGCGGCGCGGTAATCCGCCGGGCGGGCGCTACAATCAAATGGTGCCGGCTGCCCGGGTCTTGCCAGAAGTCTTGCCACGGGATGCGCCCGGACTGCGCCAGCCGCATCTAATAGATCAGGCGGCTGAAGCCAGGTGTACGATACCCGGTAGATGGCGAGCCGGACTAAACAGTTCCTTACTTGCACGTAGCTCCAGGAGGGACGTCACATGCGGAAGAAGGTAACTATCGTCGGTGCGGGGAATGTGGGCGCCACGGCAGCTCACTGGATCGCAGCCCGCGAGCTGGCCGACGTCGTACTGGTCGACATTGTGGAAGGCGTGCCGCAGGGCAAGGCGCTCGACCTGGCCGAAGCAGCCCCCGTATACGGCTTCGACCTGCACATTGTGGGGACGAACGACTACGAGGCGACGGCCAACTCCGATGTCGTCGTGATCACGGCGGGGGTGCCCCGCAAGAAGGACCCCGTCACCGGCCAGTACCCGAGCCGCGACGAGCTTGTCAAGACAAACCAGAAAATCGTCGGCGATGTGGCACGCAAGGTCGCCGAGCACTCCCCGAATTCGGTCATCATCGTCGTGTCCAACCCGCTGGATGCTATGTGCCATGTTGCCCTGCACGAGAGCGGCTTCCCGCGCGAACGGGTTATCGGGCAGGCGGGTGCGCTGGACACCGCCCGCTACAAGACGTTCATCGCCATGGAGCTCGGGGTGTCGGTGCAGGACGTGCACGGGCTGGTGCTTGGCGGGCACGGCGACCAGATGGTGCCGCTGCCGCATCATACGTCGGTGGCCGGTATCCCGGTGCTGGAGCTGATGGACCGGGCAACGCTGGATGGCATTATCGAGCGGACGCGGAAGGGCGGCGGTGAGATCGTCGGCCTGCTGGGCTACAGCGGCTTCTACGCCCCCGCGGCGGCGACGATCAGCATGGTCGAGGCCATCGTCCGCGACCAGAAGCGGGTCATTCCCAGCGCAGCCTACCTTCTGGGCGAGTACGGGTACAACCGTCTGTACCTGGGTGTGCCCGTCGTCCTCGGCGCGCACGGCGTCGAAAAGATCATCGAGATGGAGCTGAGCGAAGAGGAACGCCAGATGCTTGACCGCTCGGCCGAGTCCGTCTGCAATGTGACGCAAATCCTCGGTTATGGAGACTGCGAATAGCGGGGCCTGACCTCGCACGGTTGTCTGCGCCGGGCTGATTGCTGACACCAAGACGCAGCCGCCACCTGCTGGGGTAGCGGGATGGCGGCTGCACGCCTCGGGAGCCCTATGAACCGCGCTGTCGATATTGCACAGGGATACGTCTACGTCGTCTCCGACCTGCATGGCGAGTGGGACCCTTATGCCCACTACCGCGACCACTTCCTTTCTCTGTATGCCGATGGCCGCGCACATCACCTCGTGTTCCTCGGCGACATGATTCACGGCTACGGCCTGCCCGAAGAAGACGACTCGGTTGAGATTTTGCTGGACCTGATCAACCTCCAGCACCAGTTCGAACCCGGTACCATCATGATGCTGCTGGGCAACCACGAGCTGGCGCACATCTACTTCACCCCCATCAGCAAGGGTGAAATCAACTTCGTGCCGCGCTTTGAACACGCGATGGGCGAGCACCGCGAGGCTATCATGTCGTTCCTGCGCTCGCTGCCCTTCGTCGTGCGGACGGGGGCAGGGGTGATGCTGACGCACGCCGGCGCGGGCATGCACACGGCGACACCCGAGGCGGCGCAGTGGCTTCTGAACCTCTCACACGAAGACCTGCTGGCGGAGGCGGATCACCTGCTGGCTCGCAGCGACGTACGCGATCTGCTCGCGGCGTTTGGGCAGGTCACGGCGGCAGAGTACGAGGCGATGGCACGCGATCAGCTCGCCATCACGGGGTACGACGACCCCCGCTATAACGACCTGCTCCGCGGGTTCATTGTGAACAACCTTGAGCCGGAGTGGGACGTGCTGTGGGACTTCTTCTTCACGCAGGCCGAACGGGAGTACAGCCCCGCGACGTATCGCTGGCTGCTGGAAACGTTCCTGGAGGTGTTCTCGCCGCCGGGGATGCCCCAGCGCGTGCTGGTGGCGGGCCATCTGCCCGTCGATGGCGGCTATGAAATCGTCGGTGACCGGCAGATCCGACTGGCAAGCTGGGCGCACGCCCGTCCGCGCTCGAAGGCGAGCTACCTGCTGTTCGACGCGGCACAGCCTGCCTTCGCTGCGCTGGACCTGGAGCCTGATATCTACCGGCTGCCGTAGCGCTGCTGCTGCGCCGTTCTAGCGCAGCTCGGACTCCTGCTGCTCGGTGGTGGCTGCGGGCGCGTTGAAGGTGTTCACCGGCTCGCGGCACACGCACGCCTCACGGTATTCCTCGCCGCGCACCATCGAACCGTCATACTCTTTGCCGAACGTGTAGACCAGCCACCCCTCGATATTCCACTGCGGCGCAGGCGCGTCGAGCATGCAGCCGGTGCAGTCAGCGGCGATCCACTCGCCGTTATAGCGCCGAGCGATGTGCAGGTGCGTGGCGAAGCTCACGCCGCCCTCGCACGACGGGTGGCCTATCGGGTCGCCCTTCCTGACGTGCTGGCCTTCCTCGACGGCGCGTCCCTCGCTCGACAGGTGCAGGTACAAGATCGTCCAGCCGGTGCCTTCGAAGCCATCGCCGTCGAGGTCGAGGACGACGAGCCCATGCTCGGAGCGCGCGATCACACCGTCCGCGACGGCGCGCGCCCAGTCCGGCGACACCTCGCAGCCAAGCCCGACCTCGTCTGCGGAGACGAAGTCGAGCGCAGCCCAGGCGCTGCCGGAGCCCCAGCCGCCGTGCGGCCCGCCCGTGAAGTACCACACTTCGTCGTCGTTGAACGGGAAGCCGAGCTCCGGCTGCTGCAGATCCGGCGGGATCAGCGGCTCGACGGCGAAGCGCCACGGGTCGCCAAACAGGTCAACGTACGTCTGGAAGACGCCCGTGTATTCTGAGGCGGCGAGCCAGGTATCGTACGTGCGTGTCTGCGCCAGCAGCGTCTGCACGGCGGCAGTGCCCGCGTTGATCGTCGGGTCGAGCCCGGCGCGCAGCCCGTCGGCGAGCAGGGCAGCGGTGAGGCCGCGCTGGCGCCAGCCGTAATAGCCGACCTGCAGCTGCTTCCCCGCCCAGTCGAGCTGGCGGTACAGGCCGAAGATCTGCTGCGGGCGCTCGCGGTAGTTCATCGGGTACAGCGCCTGCTCGTCCGTCACCATCGGCTGGCTCAACCAGCCGCTCTCGTACTCCAGCAGAGCCAGCAGCAGCCGTGGGCTGATGCTCTGCTCGATGGCGACCCGGTCGACGATCTCCGCGGCGCTCCACTGCCGCCCGTCGAGCTCCTCGGTATAGCGGGCGAAGAAGCTGTCTGGGATGACGGTGGCCGCTGCCTGAACGTCAAAACCGCGCAGAGACGGGCCGTATACCAGCTCGGAGTCCGGGATGATTTTGAAGGCCGGGCCCATCGTCTGCACGCCGAGTGGGATGACGAGATTCTGGCCGGTCGAGAGCAGGTTGGCGTCGGCGAGGCCGTTTGCGGCGAGGATCGACTCGGGAGCTACCCCGTAGCGATCGGCGATGGCGTTGAGCGTATCGCCGAACTGCACGACGTGCACCTGATCCTGCGTGGGATCGATCACGGCGGCGCGCGTCGGGTTAGGCGTCGGGATGAACGAGGGGGTAGGAGGTACGGCGGGCGCGTCGTCTGGCGCGGCCCCCCCCGCCGGCACCGGCGGCTGGATCATCTCCTCGGGCAGCACGGTGACATCCGGCGCGCTGGCCAGCCCCGGCTGGGGGGTCGCGGTTACCAGCACGAACGGGTCCCGACCGCCGCCGCAGGCCGTCAGAATGGCAAGTGCGAACAGCAGGGGGAAGGTCAGGCGGATGGCAGTTCTCACGATGTTTCGTCCTGCGATGTGCCGGGTGGCGCGATCAGTGCCAGCATTGCATCCTACTCAGTCTCGGTCGGGGCGATGGCGCGGGTCAGCAGCGGCAGCGAGACATCGTAACGCCAATTAACGTTGCGGTGCCCGCCCGCGAATTCCTCGAAGACGTGCTCGACGCCGTGCTCCTCCAGCAGGCGGTGGAAGCGCCGCGCGCCGAGAAACAGGTTGAATTCGTCGTACAGGCCACAGTCGACATATACGAGAGCCAGCGACCGGAGTGCGTCGAGATGGTCCGGCGCGGTGCGCAGCGGGTCGTGGGCCTGCCAGCGGGCCCACACGTCGGGCCTGATTTGCCCGGTATACGGGTCGAAGGGCAGGTCGAAGCCGGTTGGTGCATCTGGGTTGGGCGAGTAGCAGGCGCTCATTGCGACCAGGCTGAGCCCGCTGAACCAGTCCCGGCTTTTGTCGCCGGGGCGCTCGATCTCGCGCAGCCCGGCGACGAACGCCTCCACGCCGCCCGCCTTCTCGTATTCGCGCAGTGCGCCGGGGATGTCGGGCCAGTAACACGCCTCGAACAGCATATCGCCGCTGTGGCTGGCGGCGGCATGGAACAGGCCCGGGTGCCGCATCGCCAGGCGCAGCGCGCCGAAGCCGCCGCTGCTGTAGCCCATCACAGCGCGGTGCTCGCGTGCTGCAAGTGTCCGGAAGTGAGCGTCGAGGAAGGGTACGAGTTCCTCGACAACGTAGTCCTCGTAGCGCCCAACGGCGGTTGAGTTGACGTACTGGCTGCCGCCGTAGGCTGTAAACGCATCGGGGAAGGCGAGAATGGCGGGCGCCGCTTGCCCCGCGGCGATCAGCCGGTCCATACGCTGGACGATGTTTTCATCCCAGGCCTGGAGGTTGAACAGCCGCTCGCCCCAGCTTGTGAACGGCGCGAGCACCCACACGACAGGGTAGCGCTGTTCGGGTGAGTCGTCGTAGCCGGGGGGCAGGTAGACCGGGAGCCGCCGGACGTACGGGTCGCCGAGCGGGTTATCCCTGAGCGCGCCGGAGGTGTGTTCGATAAACGTGATAGTGGGTGGCATATGCCTCGTCCCTGGGCGGTCCAACTGCGAGGCATTTTAGCCTGGCAGGGCTCCCGGCACAAACGGGGTTGGCGAGGAGGCAGAAGACCTCACCCCGGCACAGCTTCGCTGTGCCACCCCTCTCCGTATCGCGGAGAAGGGAATATCGCTACTCGGAGACGGGACATTACCGCAAGCGTATCGTCATCTCCATGACGGTCACCTGTGAGCCAGTTGGGGCGCGGCTTCTCCAGCGATGCCGCTGGGGGTCCTACGATGCAGCAAGGTCCCCTCTCTGTGACACGGAGAGGGGACGGAGACGCCCGGTAGGGCGTCGGGAGGGATGAGGTTGTGTGGCTGTCGCTAGAACCAGACTCAGCCGTCGATGATCACATCTGGCTCGGCGAACAGGAAGTGGTCGTGGTAGTAGTGAACCAGCAGGAAGCTGAGGATCGCCATGTAGTAGGCGCGGTCGAACGCGAAGTCAAAGCCCGTCTGGAAGACGAAGTACATGATCGCGAACAGCACGACTGCCAGCACGACGTCGGCAATCGTCAGGCCGATATTGAACAGGTAGAACTTGCGGGCTGCGCCGTCGCTGGCCATACGCTTGACAAACGGCGAGCGCTCGAGCTCGCCGCGCCGCTGGCGCAGGTTGAGCAGCATCCACGTCAGCGCGAGGTACTGGAGCGAGTGCCACAGGTTCATACCCTGGAACGCGGTGTCGAGGTTACCAAGTGCCGGCACGAAGAACGAAGCCACTACAGTGACCGCGATGAACAGCGTTTTGGCGGGGTGCAGCATCCCCTGGCGCCACTCCAGGTAGGTCTTGACCAGCCAGATCACCAGCGCCACGCCGAACATGGAGCCCGCCAGCCAAACCATCCACGGACCGAGCCCCAGCCCGGCGTAGCCGAGGATCTGCCCGACCACCGCGCTGATGTCGTTCACGCCAATCACGAAGTTCCCGCTCGCGATCTTGACGGCAGCCAGCGGGTACAGCGAGGTCAGCACTACGCCGTAGTCGGCGAAACGGAAGAACTTCGGCAGCTCCGCCTGGCGCTTGTGGTTGTACAGCTCGGTGATGTAGATGATCTGGTGCAGGACGTGGATCGACGCCCAGAAGAAGAACACCGTCAGCAGGAGCTGGAGCGACAGCACCGCCATCGTGATAACGCCGATGGGGATCAGCACCGAGGACCAGATCACCCGCTTGTGCTTCGCCACGTAGTCGCGGTCCAGCGCAGTCCGCTGGAAGGTGGCATACATGTGCGGCCCGCCGACGATCAGGGCGACCACGCCGTTGATGATGTTGCGGCTCAGGTCGTCCACCGTCGTGCCGACCGCCGCAGCAATTGGGCCGAGCACGGACTGCAGCTCCAGCAGGCCCAGGTAGCTCAGGTAGGGGAGGGTGACGAGCACAACACTCAGCGAGATAAAGGTCAGGTCCCAGTCACGGCTGTGGAGCCACTCGCGCTCCCCGGTTACTTCGCGATGCAGTGCGGTTGTGCTCACGGCCATGGCATGTTCCTCCCGTAAACAGCAATTCCCGAACAATACAAAGATTACCCAATACGTCTTATAATAGCCCCGACATTTCGGGGCTGTCAATGGGCCTGCGCGGCAGAACAGGCTATCATTGGCGTGGTGGCGCACCGGCGCTGGCCGCCCTGCCGCCGCTTGCGAAATCAGCCTATCAGCGAGTGAGAACACACATGATCGCCTCAGTCTCAGGGCAGCTCATCCATATCGGCGACGGCTCCGTCGTGGTGAACGTCGGCGGTGTCGGGCTCGAGATCGCCGTGCCTGCCAGCGTCCTCAGCGACCGCAGCCGGCTGGGCGAGGTCGTCGACATCGTGACGTACCTTGTCGTGCGCGAGGACGCGCTCACGCTGTACGGGTTCGCCAACCTTGAGGAGAAGGCGACGTTCCAGCTCCTGCTCGGCGTGCCCGGCGTCGGGCCGCGGCTGGCGCTCTCTGTAATCAACACCCTGGCCCCCCACGTGCTGGCCAATGCCGTACAGCAGGAGGACGCCGACATCATCGCACGCGTGCCGGGTGTCGGGAAGAAGACTGCCCAGAAGATCGTGCTGGAGCTGCGCGGCAAGCTCGTTGCCGCCGATATGCCCGCCGGGCTGGCTGCGGTTTCCAGCCTGGATACCGAGGTGATCGAGGTGCTCACCGCTATGGGTTTCAGCATCGTCGAGGCGCAGTCGGCGCTGCAGGCCATCCCGCGCGATGCGCCCGAGGACATCGAGGAGCGCGTGCGTCTGGCGCTGGCCTACTTCGCGGACTAGGAGTCTGGTTGTGATTGACCTGAACGCATTCCCGCATGACGAGATCGACGGGCACATCGTCCGGCTTGACGACGATGCGGCAGCGCTGATTGCCGGTGCAGGGGAGGCGCGCCTGCCCTACGACGTGGCCTACACGGGCCGGGTGACCATCGGTTACGGACTCTCACTACTTTACAAGAAAGACACTCTGCTCGTAGAGTGGGTCTATGACGACTTCCGGCGCGAGCACCGGGGCGAGGCGGCGCTCGACTTCATCCTGCGGCGTGGCGACCTGTTCCCGCGGGCGGACGTCGGCGGCTGGCGAGCTGGCACGGGTAGCCGCGAGGAGCTTTTCCTGAAACAGCTTGACCTCGCGCCGGGCCTGCAGGCAGTCGCGTTTTTTGCGCAGGGAGCGGCGCCCGCGCTGTTGAGCGTCGCCGTCTGGGTCGATGCGGCGGTCGATGGCTGGCAGGAGCCACCCGCTGACGACTCGCGCATCCCGCCGCTGCTACGGCAAGCCGTGCCGTGCTGGCTGTCACACCCGGCGGCGCTCGCGGAAGTGAGCCGGCTGATCGTCTCGGAGGCACCGGATGCCTAGCGTCCCACTGCTTTCGAACCGGCTTATAACCGTTTTTCAACGGTGCAGGCTGTGCATTCTGGCTCAGATGCCATATACTATAGACCGGATGTTCTAATAATGACTGACGCTTTGCAGCACGACCGCCCGGCCCTGGAAGAACTGGCAGCAGCCGTCCGGCGCTGGCGCGACAAGCACGTTAACAACTACTGGCTGAACGTGAGCTACATGGGCCCGGCGGTCAATCGCTTCGGCGATCACGACCTCACCGTGGTGGATGGCCGGCTCTGGCACCTGTGGGATGGGCGCTGGCGGCGCGTCGAGCGCGGGTCAGATTACTGGCTGTTCTCCGTGCCCGGAACGCTGGCCTGGGCGCGAGACGTGCTCACCCGGGCCCCGGCCGGGCCCGAGGGCAGCATCGAAGTGGAGTTCGACGAGAAGTACGGGTTCATCTGGCACCTGCGCGTGCAGGCCGCCGGGCGCGACGCCAACAACTTCACCTTCGACGTGCGCCGGTTTGCGGTCGGCAGGCACCCGGCCTTCGAGGAGCCGCCCGTTGGCTGATCAGCCCGGCTCGCACACCCGGGAAGCGCCGCGCGCATACCGTTACTACGACCTGGTGATGGTGTTGTTCGTGACGGTACTGGTGCTCAGTAACATCGCATCGTCGGCCAAGATCATCGACTGGGGACGAAGTATCCTCGGCCTGCGGCTGGCGTTCGATGGCGGCACACTGCTGTTCCCGCTGAGCTACATCTTCGGGGACGTGCTGACAGAAGTGTATGGCTACAGGCGCTCGCGGCGGGTGATCTGGGCGGGGTTCGGGGCGGCGGCGCTGACCGCCCTCACATTGTGGTTGGTTGGCGTGATGCCGGGTGAGGCAGCCTGGCAGGAGTATGCGGGGCAGGAAGCTTACGACGCCATCCTGGGCGGCATCGCCAGCGGCGGGATCGTGATCGCCAGCCTCATCGCCTACTTTGCCGGCGAGTTCACCAACAGCGTTGTGCTGGCGAAGATGAAGGTGTGGACGGAAGGCCGCTTCCTGTGGGCGCGCACCATCGGCTCGACGCTGGTGGGGCAGGGGGTTGACACGGTGGCGTTTATCCTCCTCGCGACAGCTTTTCAGGTATTTCCCTGGGAGATCGCGCTCTCGCTCATCGTGACGAATTATGTGTTCAAAGTTGGGATTGAGGCCCTGTTCACGCCCGTTACCTACGCCGTCGTGAGCGCGCTGAAACGCCAGGAAAATGAGGATTATTACGACAGAACAACTGATTTTAATCCGTTTCGTATAGACGTGTAGCGGGTTATATGTTAGAAACTGCACCATGACAGACTCTGAGCGCGACCAGAACGAGGCTGAAGAGCAGAGCCTCGACGAGATTATTGCCGAGAACGAGCGGCTGCTGCAGGAGTACCTGGCGCAGGGCGACGTGGAGGCCCCGGTAATCGAAGACACCCTGCCGGACGGCCACCGCTCGGGCTTTGTGGCGGTGGTTGGCAAGCCGAACGTCGGCAAGTCGACGCTGATGAACGCGCTGCTCGGCGAAAAGGTCGCCATTGTGAGCCCGAAGCCGCAGACGACGCGAGAGCGCCAGCTCGGCATTTACACGGACGACGACGCGCAGATTGTCTTCGTCGATACGCCGGGTATTCACGAGGCACGGACCAAGCTCGGCGAGTACATGGTGGATGTCGCGAAGTCCAGCATACCTGACGCCGACGTCATCGTGTTCTTAGGCGATGTTTCGGGGCCGCCCACACGCGCAGACGAGGCCATTGCCGAGGTTATCGGCAAGGCCGGGGGTGTCCCGGTGATTCTAGCGCTGAACAAGCGCGACCTGCTCGCCGATGAGACGCAGGAGCAGGAGAACGTCGCGGCATACCGGGCGCTGCTGCCCAATGCGCAGCCGCTATTGCTCAGCGCGACAGAAGGCTATAATGTAGACGCGCTGCTGGAGCTGATACTTGAGAACCTGTCGGAGGGGCCGCGGTTTTACCCCGCGGACCGGCTCACCGAGACGCAGGTGCGCGACACCGTCGCCGAGATCATCCGGGAGAAGGTACTGCTCCAGTACGAGGACGAGGTACCGCATTCCGTCGCCGTGCAGGTGACGCAGTTCAAAGAACGAAGCGAGGATCTGACCTACATTGCGGCGACGATCTTCGTAGAGCGAGATAGCCAGAAACGCATCCTGATCGGCAAGGGGGGCAGCGCGCTCAAGGAGCTGGGGCGCCGGGCGCGCGCGGAGATCGAGCCGATGCTCGGCACGCAGGTGTTCCTCGAGCTGTGGGTCAAGGTGCTGAAGAACTGGCGACGAGACGTGAGCGCCCTGCGCCGGCTCGGATATGAAGAGCGGCGCTAGGCTTGGATGGCCTTACCGGGCAGAAATACGGGAAAAGAATGATGTTTGATTACGACGAGCAGCAGGACAACCAGATCATCGACGGGGAGATCGTCGCCGAGGAGTATGACGACGACGTGCTCTATCTCGCTTCGACGCCGCTTGACGACGAGCCGCTGGAGGACGATGCTGCTGAAGACTACGAAGAGATCACCGATCCGGCGCGGCGCGGCTTTCTGACCCGCCTGGTGCTGGGCGGCATGGCCGCCGCGGCCCTGGGGGGCAGTGCAGCCGTCGTGTATAACGAGCGCGGCAGCATCAATATCGCTGCGACGGCCACGCCGGAGGGTGCAGCGACGCCGCTGGGCGCCGCTCCCCAGGCCGGTGCAGGCGCAGCCGTGGCGGATACCACCCAGATCCAGAATGCGCTGGCAGCAGTGACCGCCGACCGCGACCGGCTGCTTGGCGAGCTCGGGGCGCGGGACGCCGAGCTCAACGAGGTGCGCGAGGCGCTCCAGGCGGCGCTCGCGGAGCTCGAAGAGCACCGCAATCTGAACAGCCTGTGGCAGCAGCTTGACAACGTCGGGCTGGACGCCCTGCTCGGCGGTGCGCTGATCGCCGTGGGCGGCAACCTGGGCAACCTGGCAAGAGTCGCCGCGCTGCTCCGGCAGGGGCTTGAGGTGGGGCAGAGCGTCGTGGACTGGTTCCTCGCGGCCATGCTCCGCCCGCAGAACAGCATGCGCTGGCTGCAGCGGCAGACCAACGCACTCTCGACGAGCCTCGACTGGCTGGTGTCGCAGGTGCAGGACACCATGCAGCCGGCGGCGAGGCTCGCCGATGCGCTCACCGACTTCGTGCTGTGGGTTCTGAGCCGGCTGCCGTTTGGCGTCGGTGCGCGCGCGGAGAAGGGCCTCAACGCCATGAAGACGGTCGTGAACCAGCTTCCCGACCTCGTGACGGGTGTGAGCGTGGACGTGCTCGACCCTCTGGCCGACTGGTTCGGCAGCGACGACGGGCGCAACCTGAAGGGCATGTTCGTGACGCCGGTGGTCGACAACGTCTTCCAGCCCGCGCGTGACGTGCTGGCCAGGTTCGAGGAGCTCCAGTCGGCCTACGAGGCGCAGATGGCCCAGCCGGCGGCGGGCAAGCTGGCCGAGCGCGACGCGCTGCGGCAGCAGATCCGCGAGGCGCAGTCCCGGCTGCAGCAGTCAGCCTGACTTCTATGAACCAACAGAATCAACCAGCCGGCGGGCAGGAGGCTTCGGTGCCCCTGCCCACCGAGCGGTTCCAACGGGTGCTGGCATTCGCGTCCGACGAGGCTGACGGCCTCGGCCACGGGTTCGTGACCTGCCAGCATCTTTTGTATGCCCTCTCGCGGGAGAGCAAAGGGCTGGCGAGCGCCGTGCTGGAGCAGCTTGGCATCACGCCCGAGGCGCTGCACGACCAGCTTGCCGAGGCCGCCGCCTACCACGACCGGACCTCGCAGGGCCGCATCGACCTGGCCGACGAGGCCCGCGACGCCATCGAGCGGGCGGTGCAGGCCGCCCAGGCGTGGCAGCACCGCCGCCTCGACACGGAGCACCTGCTGTACGGCATGATCATCGCGCCGACCTCCGCCGACGAGCTGCTGGCAACCATTCGTGTCGAGCCCAACCACGTACTCAACACGCTTTACGCGCTGCAGCAGGCCGCGCCGCCCGCGGCGATCCGCGAGGAGGCCACCCACGCCTACCGCTTCACGCTGGAGACGGCGTGGCTGCTCAGCCTGGCCACCGACACCGCCCGCCGCAGCGGCAGCGCCCGCGTGACGAGCCTCCACCTGCTCGCGGCGCTCGTTTCGCTGCCGGGGCAGGTGCAGGATGTCTTTGCGGGGGAGTTTGGCGTGAGCGTGGACGACCTGTGGCGGCGGATGCAGGCGGCCGCTTTTCCGCGCATGGCGGAGACGCGCGTGCCCCTGGCCGAGGACGTGCAGCGCATCCTCGGCTACGCCATCGGCGAGGCCTGGAACCGGGGGCATCTCGCCGTTGCCCCGCTGCACGTGGCGATGGGCCTGGCGCGCGCCGAGCGCAGCTCCGCGCTGGACGTGCTCGCCGAGCTCGGCGTGCCGCAGGCGACGCTCGTGGACGCGCTCGATGCGATAATGCCGCCGACCACCACCGGCTAGCCGAACGTCACAACGACCTCGCTCGACTCTCGCACCCGCACCGGGAGCCGCACCAACCCCTGATCGCCCTCCACAACTGGCGCGATGCACTGGCCGTCACACGTCGCCTCGACAACCGGACGCTCTGTGTACAGCCATACGTTGCCCTTCGCCTCACGCCCCAGGTCTATTGTGAAGCGCAGCTCCGCGCCCTGTATCGCCCAACAACTGATCTCCGCGCCCATGCTGGCGTGCAGATCCGTCCCGGCAAGCTGCGGACCCTTTCCGAGCACACGCAGGCCGAGCAGGAGCGCGCCGTGTGCGGGGATCAGCCTTGTCTCCCACGTATCCGCGTGTGCCAGCCGCGCGCGGGCGCGCCAAAAGTCGAACACCAGCAGCGGAACGCCAGGCGGCAGGCCGAGCGCGGCCCGGCTCACCTCCAGACGGGCGGGCTTATCGGCCCAGTTGAATAGCGCCGCGACGGTGTGCTGCCCCGCCGCGCCGTCACAGCGCTGGAGGACGAGCCGGGGGTGCCGCCCAGCGAACAGGTCGGGCGTCAGGGTATCCCCGTCGAGCCGCGGCAGCAGGCTGGCCGCCCAGCGCAGCCGCTCGTCAGGGACGTGCGTCAGGTCATCGCCGAGCACGAGGTGGCTGCCCGTCACCGCCAGGCTGGCGACCAGCGACTGCACTTCCGCGGCGTCGAGGGCCTGATCCTCGCGCACCAGCAGGTTGTCGGCGTCCAGCCACCAGAAACGGCGGTGTGTCCAGGCGCGGTTGAGCGAGCCGGCGATGCTGTTACGCGCCGCAGGGATGTGGTAGTCGTCGCGCAGGAAGGCCCGCACGCCGTAGACCTCAGGGTACCACTGCGGCGCGACGTCGGCGCTGACCCGCATCACGTCCACCAGGCCGACAGCCGGGCCGAGCGGGCAGCCGCAGCCGAGCAGCAGCGTGTCGTCGCCCGCCGCCTCGCGGATCAAGGCCAGCCCGTCGCGCAGCGCCTGTGCCCGCGTGCGTGCCGGGTCGTGGCGCTGGCCGGGCAGCGCGCCGGCGTACAGGAAGTCGAGCTTCAGGTATGGGATACCCAATTCGTGCACGACAGTCGTGACGACCTCGCGCACCAGGTCCTGTGTGGCAGGGTGTGTGGGGTCAAGCCCGAGCAGGCGGCGGCCCGGCGTCAGCCCGGCGCTGGTCGGGCGGCCACGTGCATCACGCAGGACCGCGCCGGGATGCTCCCCCACGATGCGGGCCGGCGGCTCGACGGCGAACGGGCTCAGCCACAGCCCCGGCGTGAAGCCGCCCTGCCGCACGTCTTCAGCCCAGGCCGCCACGCCGCGCGGAAACTTCGCGTTGTGCTCCAGCCAGTCGCCCCAGGCAGGCTGGTAGCCGTCGTCGAGCTGGACGAGCTCCAGCGGCAGGCGGTCGCGCATCGCCGCCAGCGCTTGCTGGTTGCGGCGCATGTCCTCTGCCGTCACACCGGCGAAGAACTGGTACCAGCCTGACCAGCCCGCGGGCGGCGGGGCACCGGGTACGCGGCCCGGCGTCTGCCGGGTTACGGCGCCGGCGTACCCGCCCAGCGGATCGGGGTGGGGCAGCGTCACGACATACAGCACCGCCCACTCGCCCCACAGCGTTTCGCCGGGCTCGATGGGAACGCCGTCGGCAGTGTTGTGGAGCGTGAGGCGCTGGTGGCCCGGCCGCCCGTCCATCACCACCTGCCCGAACTGCCGCTCCACGCCGCTGAACCCGGCGACGAGCGCGCGCCGTCCCGGTTCGACGAGCGCGCCGACCCACTCTCCGGTGTACTGCCCGGCGTGGCGGGGGTAGGGGGTCGTGGGGTTGATGGCCAGGGGCCGGGTAATGAGGCGGGTCGCGGAGCGCGGCTGGTGTTCGTCGTGGCGCACGTAGCCGCTGAAGCTCCACGAGTGAAAGCCGTTCACCCAGCCGTCGAGCGCACCTGCGCCGAGGCCCTCCACTGCTGCGTCGAGCACGGCGAGGCGCTGTGCGCAGGCGACATCACGACGGCGGTTCTCGACGCCGAGTCGCAGCGCAATATAGGGCGGCCCCCGGTGAAGTGCGGCTTCGAGGCGCAGGTTGATGGCGGGGTCGGCGGTGGCCAGCCGCGCGGACAATCCGACATCGCGCTCGGTGCGTTCAGCGCGCAGCCCGGCCCAGACAAGCGGCCTCCGGCCCGCCGCACCGAGCTCCGCCCAGCACGTTCCGGTGAGACTCACGCCGCCGAGGCGCAGAGTGAGCCGCCCGCTGGCTGGGTCCAGACGCACGCTCAGATCGTCGCTGTCGATGCGCTCGTCCATCGACGGTCAGGCGGGCTTGACGTACTGGTCGAAGGCCTCAGCGGTCCACGGCATGACCTCGCAGAAGATATCGTGAACGGCGTGCGCGTACTGGCGGATCTCCCACTGGGCATCCTCCGCCATGCGCAGCCGCAGGAAGTGCATCAGGTTCCAGGCGTCTACTTTGCACACGGCGATGTAGTAGGCCGACCAGCCCGGCAGGAACAGCCGAGCCTGTTCGCGGGCGACGCCCTGGGCGAGCGCGTCCTCGTAAAGCCGGTAGCCTTCCGCGGTGAAGGCTGCCAGCCGGTCGGTCAGCGTGCCGCCTTCGCCGGGCTCAAGCGCGCCCTCGCTGCCCTGCTTGTTCGACGCGCTCTGCCTGCGCCAGCGCTCGGCGGTGGGGATGTAGAAGTCCGCATCCTCGAAGGGGGTGTAGCGGCCCGACTGGAAGTTGTAGTGCCAGGTGCGGTGCCGCACCCACTGCCACCATACGACGACCGGCGCGCGCACCCGCAGCTTGAACTCCACCTGCTCAAACGGCGACGTGTGCAGGTGCCGCAGCAGGTAAAACAGCAGCTTCTTATCCTGCTCACCGCCTTTGCTGTGCCCCAGGAAGGACACACGCGCGGCGTTCACAATGCTCAGGTCGGGCGTGACGCTGGATGATGGGTGGGGAAGCATGTCCTGCAGCTCCACCCAGGACTTGTCGTCGCCGAGGACGCCCGTCCGTACGGCGAGCGCCTCGGGGTCGGGCTGGCGGGGATCGGGCTCCGGCATGTCAACCATCGAGTCTCTCCCTATCTCGTGATCGGATGCAGTGGTTGGGCTGAGACAAGTATAGCCGAAGCGGGTATCGCTGCCAGCGCCACGTCGCCCCCTCTCCGTGCCACAGAGAGGGGGCGCATTCGAGCGCGTTTGGCGAAGATGGTGTGAATAGCGGGTGACGGCTCAGGCTACGCTTCTTCCAGCCGCTCCAGAAGCTGGGAGTAGCTGCGCAGGATGTCGCTCACGCTGACGATGCCAGCGAGGTCGCCGCCGCGCATCACGGGCAGCGCGCCAAACTTGTACTCGCGCAGCATGTCCGCGGCGAGCGCCGCAGGCGCGTCGGCGTCGATGGTCAGCGGGTCGGGCGTCATGCACGCCTCGACCGGGATGTTCTCCAGCAGGGCCGCGTCGTCGCTGCGCTCGTGGAGCACGAACGGCGAGTTGACGGCAAGGCGCACGTCGCGGTCGCTCAGCACGCCGAGGAGCCGCCCTTCGTCGTCGCAGACCGGAAGCTGCCGGCAGTGGCGCTCCTTCATCAGGCGCACCGCCTCGCCGAGCGGTGTGTCGGGCCCGACACAGCACGGGTCCGGCGTCATGATATCCTCAACCGTCAGCATTTCCACCTCCGGGCGACCCGGTATGCCAGGCTATGCCAGCGCGAGCTGCTCCCGCGCGCAGGCTGCGCCGCGGTCTACAGCCTCGTAGTTCATCGGCAGCATGTCCTTGCGGTGCGCCGGGATGTGCGCCTCCAGCGCCTGCTTGAGCGTATCGATGGTCAGGACGGGCCGCGCGGCAAGCGCCGCGCCCAGAAGGATCAGGTTTGCGACGCGCAGGCTGCCGAGCTCGTCCGCAATGCCGGTGGCGGACACGTTCAGCACCGTGATATCGGTGCGCTCGCACACATCCGGCACCAGGCTGGAGTTCACGACGAGCAGCCCACCCGGCGCGACGAGCGGTGCGTACTTGTCAAACGAGGGCCGGTTGAAGACCAGAGCGCTCGCCGGATGCCGGACAACCGGCGAGCCGATGGGCTTGTCGCTGATGACGACGAAGCAGTGTGCAGTACCGCCGCGCATCTCGGGCCCGTACGAGGGGATCCAGGTGACCTCTTTACCCGCGTCGAGCGCGGCGTAGGCCAGAAGCTGGCCGCCGAACATCACGCCCTGGCCTCCAAACCCTGCAAACAGAAACTCTTCTTGCATGTCGGTATGCCTTACCCCTTCATCTCGTTTACGGCGTCGCTGATCTTATAATCGCCCAGCGGATAGTAGGGAACCATGTTCTCCTCGATCCACTTGAGCGCGCGATCAGGCGTCACGCTCCAGTTTGTCGGGCAGCTAGAGAGCAGTTCGACCATGCTGAAGCCGAGACCATTAAGCTGGACTTTCAGC
>CAZDLX010000004.1:0-34485 GCA_964506005.1 uncultured Anaerolineae bacterium
GCGATGCGCTCCAGGTAAGCCGCGGGGTACGCGTTGAGAAAGCTGGCCTGGCGACCGTACTGGCTGAGCCGCCGTACGAGGCTGTCGCGGCGGATCACCGCGCTGATGCGGGCGTCCGGCTTGGGGCCGTAGTGCCCCTCAATGATGCGCGGCACGTTGCGCCCCGTCATAATGGCGGCCTGCCCGGTGGCGCTCTGCGGGATGCCGGGCACACCCAGACGGGCGGCGGTGGGAACGAACAGCGCGCGGCCATTGACCCCGCGCGGCAGGTCGCGCAGCCAGGGCTTTCCATCCGTCAGCGCGTAGAGGGTGGGCAGATCGGCCCGCGCGAAGGCGTTACGTTCGGGGTCGTCGCCGCCGAGCCCGACGCCGTCAAGGAAGAAGAGCAGAATGTGCATCTAGCCGTTCTCGTTCCTGCGGAGACGGTACCAGGCAGACCGGCTGTTTGCAGCGAGGTCGTCGCCGAGGCTCGTCCACTGTAGGGTAAAATACGGCGCGAAAGCCGCTTCCACGTCCTCAGGCTCCAGCCCGATGCGATGCTCGGGGCCGGGGCGCAGCATATACAGCATCAGCAGGCCGCCGGGCACGACGAGCCGCGACAGGTTTGCCGCGTACTGCCGCCGCGCCTCGACGTCAAAGCCGTGCCCGCAGCCGATGTCCAGCCCAAGGTCGAACGTACCGCCGAGATCGAGGCTGCCCAGCCGCGCGACGTCCGCGACGAGGAAGCGTGTCCGTTCTGCGACACCCGCCTGCCGTGCCCTGCGCCGCGCAGCGCGGATGGCACGGGGCACAAAGTCGATCCCCACCGCCTCCCAGCCGTGCTGCGCGAGGTAAACCGCGTTCGTTCCCGTGCCGCAGCCGAGATCGAGGGCGCGGCCCGGGGGCAACTGCCCGCTCTGCACGAGCTCCACGACTTCGGGAGGCGTAATATTGGTGTCCCAGCGCGCCTTCCCTGTCAGGTAGCGCCACCAGAACATAAGCCTGCGTTGTGTCGGCATCGGCGTGTTGGATATCGGAGATACGGCCAGGGAGTGCGGTGAATTACTCGCGCCCGTAGAGCATAATATAGCGGTCTTCCCCGCTGAACGCTACCGGAACCGGTGTATACGGGGAGCCGGGCCGCATCTCAAGCGAGAGCGCGCGCAGCACGTCGTCGATGAGGCCTGCGTCGGGCAGGAGGTCGGTCGATACGACGAGCAGACCGCCCGCGGCCAGCGCCCCGCTGCATGCCTCGAAAGCGTAGCGCCATGCAGCGCGCGCCTGCCCTACGTCCGGCTGGCGCACGACGATCAGGTCATAGGGGCCCGGCGCAGCGTCGGGTAGGTCGCCGATGCCGGTGTGGACGGTCCGCAGCCGCCCTGCAGCCTGCTCCGCGACCGCATGGAGGGAGCCAAGCGTCTCGGCATTCTCCCCGGCGACGGTGAACACCGCCTCGGGGAACAGCGCCAGCAGCCCGGGCAGCAGCGGCTCGGCGAGCGGCGTCGCGGCGACGAGCACGGAACCCACACCGGCGCGCGTGGCCTCGGGGTAGGCGCGCTCCAGCGCATCGAGCAGCCGGGCCGTCCCGGCTGTCACGATGACCGCCGGGTGAAGCGACGCAGAACGGCCAGAGGCAGCGTGCGGACTTCCTCGATGCCGAGCAGGAGCGCCATTCCGAAGTACACCGTCACCCCGATCAGGCCGCCGCCCGCGAGCGTGACCAGTGTGCCCGGCTCCAGCGCGCGGCGGAAGCCGACGATTGCCGCGCCCATGATCACCGTCGCCAGCGCCGCCTTGCCCGTGTCGAGCAGGATGCGCCGCCCGTCCACGCCGCGCCAGCGCAGATGCAGGATCGTCAGCCCGATGAGCGACTCGATCCCCACGGCAACGCCGTTGGCAAGCGCCAGCCCGCCGTGCGCCAGCCGTTCAGGCTGCGCCAGCCAGATGGCGAGGCCGATGTTGAGCCCCGTCGTGAAGAACGAGACGATAAGCGGGGTGAGCGTATCCTGCTGGGCGGCGAAGGCCCGCACGACGACCTCGAGCATCGACTGGCTGATCAGCGTAATGGCATAGAACTGCAGCGCGTAGAAGACCAGCTCGGTGCTCTGCGCGGTGAACTCGCCGCCCTCGTACAGCAGGCGGATAATGGGCCGCCCGAGCACCAGAAGGCCCGCGGCGGCAGGCAGCACCAGCGTGAGGATCGCACGGAGCGAGCCGCTCAGCGCCCGGCGCTGGGCGCTCACGTCGCGCTCGGCGGCAAGCGCCGCCATCGTCGGGAAGACGGCGATGCCAATCGCCGTGCCAACGAGCGTCCACGGCATGTTCATGAGCTGGAACGCGTAGCGCAGCGCGGAGACACGTCCCTCGCCCAGCCCCGAGCCGAGGTTGGCGTTGATCCAGTCGATGCTGGCCCGTGCCATGAGCAGGTCGACCACGCGCGGGGCCATCAGCACGGCGACGCGCCGCAGCGCCGGGTTGTTGAACGCGAAATCGGGCCGCCACGCGATGCGGTACAAGAACAGCCCCGGAAGCTGCACCAGCAGGTGCAGCCCCGCACCCAGCACCGCGCCCCAGGCAAGCCCGTGCACGCCCATGCGCGGCGCGAGGAACAGCGCGCCGAGGATAATGCCGCCACTGTACATGATAGGCGTCAGGGAGGGCAGCAGGAAGTGCTGGTGGGCGTGCAGCGCCCCGGTGATGATGCTGCTCGCGGCAAAAATGATCGTCGAAAGCAGCAGTATGCGCATCAGCCCGGTCGTCAGCGCCTGTACTTCCGGCGGGAAGTTCGGGCCGATACCCCAGGGTGCGCGCACGAGCGTCGGCGCGGCGAGCGCCACGAGCAGCGAGGCGGCGACGGTAAGCAGCAGGATCAGGTTGATGACCTGGCTGAGCAGGCGGTTCGCGCCGCGCACGTCACGCTTGCTGACGAACTCGGTGTAGACCGGGATGAAGGCGAAGGCCAGCGCGCCGCCGGCGAGCATGGTATACAGCAGCTCGGGGATGCTGTTGGCCGCGGTGAAGGCGTCGAGCTCCGAGCCGGTGCCGAACTGCAGCGCGATCACGCGCTGGCGTAC
Source organism: uncultured Anaerolineae bacterium (assembly GCA_964506005.1). Lineage (GTDB taxonomy): Bacteria > Chloroflexota > Anaerolineae > Aggregatilineales > UBA3940 > UBA3940. The sequence goes on from CAZDLX010000004.1 coordinate 3,054, forward strand.
GAGCCCGATCACGATGGAGCCGACCATACCCGCCATCACGACGAGCGTCGAGCGGGCGACACGGCCTGTGCTGGTCTCCGCGGCTGCCTCGGCCGCCGGCGTTACGGTAGCTTCGCTCATGCAATGATGTCTCCCTGGCTGTCAAACAAGCAGCCAGCCTCGCCGGCTGGCTGGAAGGTGGCGATCCCGACCGGCGCAGGCGGCTAGCCGTCGCCGAGCGCGTTTAATGCCGACTGCGCCACCAGGTAGTGCTGGTTGTACTGCAGAGCTTTCTGGTACATCGCCCGCGCATTGCGAGAGTCCCCACGCGCCTCAAAGACCTTACCCATCCAGTAGAAGGCTTCCTCGGACTCGGGGTAGTTGCTCGGATCGGTGGTTGCCCGCGCCAGCGCGACGACGTCATCGTAGCGGCCCACGTGGAAGTACGCCTCGTACGGGCCGAAGCGGTACCACATCGTGCGCCACGGCGTGCCGAGCTGGCGGGCCTGGTCGAAGGCGGCAGCGGCTTCCGGATAGGTGCCCAGTGCGTTGTAGATCTCGCCCAGGTTGAACCAGGCGAACGGATCGTTAGGGTCGGCCTGGGTCTCGGCGAGTGTCCGGTTGAGCGCCCCGGCGAGCATCGTCGCGTCGTCCATCTCCGGCCCCAGGATGCGGGCGATTTCCGCCTGCTGCTGCGCCGGGTACACGACGATGTACGTGCGGTTGAAGTCCTGCCAGAGCGCGTCGAAGCGGCCGTATTCCCAGCGGTCTACCGGGAAGCTCGGGTCGTCGTGGCGGCGGTTCGTGCCCCAGTACGAGTCCATGGCGATGAACTCGCCTGTCGCGTCGGAATAACCGATCATCAACATGTAGTGGCCCATCCAGCCTTCGTCGGGCAGCTCGTCGAAGCCGCGCTCGATCATCACCGGGTAGCCTGCCGCGATCAACGCCTTCAACGTGTCAAGCGTGCCGTTGATGCGCATGACGGCACCGTAACCCTGGCTCCGCGCGAAGTCCGCCAGCTCGTCGGGCCGGACGTTCGAGTCCTCGGGATGCGGCTTGATCTCCCGCCCCACGTCGTTCTGCCCGAGCCCCGAGCCATAGAAGCTCAGGTACGTCGTCATCGTCGCCGGGCCGCACATGTTGTAGCCTTGCGGCACGTGCGCCATGCCCGTCAGCAGCGCCTCGCCGGGGATGAAGACCGGCTCAGGTGTTGCGGTGGCGAAGGCGGGCTCCTGCGTGGCCGGGATGGCAATGGCTGCGGTTGCCTCCGCTGCCGAGCCGGCAGCGGAGGATGCGGCAGCGCCGGGTTCGGAAGTAATCGCCTCCAGCGTGGGCCAGGGCGTAGCTCCGTCCACACCGACAGCCGCCAGCGGGTCGCCGGGCTCGCCGCCGGGCATTGGCGTGGGCAGCGTCTTGTTCGGGTCGATGTTGAACAGGATAGACTGCAAACCAGGCGGAGCATACGCGATGAGGTAGCGGTCGGGCACGACACGCCGGATGGCGCCCGGCAGCCACAGCGGCATCATGATGGCCGCCAGCAGCACGATAATCGAGCCCACGATTGCCACGTTGGGCAGCCAGCCGCTGAGCCGGCTGCCGTTCTGCTGCCGGCGCGCGTTGTAGTAGCTATCAGTTTGTGGCAGCTCGTTGCTGGTCATGTGACCCCCGTACGGGCGCTACCCCTCAATGCCAGCGAGTGCGAGCTTGGCTTCGTCGTAATTGCTGTTGTAGCGGATCGCCATCTGCAGCTGCTTGGCGGCCTCCTCGGTATCTCCCTCGGCAAGCAGCGCTAGGCCCTTATAGTAGAACGGCTCCTCGCTGGCAATCTGCGAGAGCACGGAATCAGCCAGCGTGTGGACGTCCTCTGTGCGGCCTGCCTGCAGGTAAGCCTCGAACGGCGCGAACTGGTACCACAGGAAGCGACCGGGCAGCCCGAGCTTGCGCGCCTCGTCGAACGCGGTGACGGCGTCTTCGTAGCGACCCAGCCCGGTCAGGCTGGTGCCCAGGTTGAACCAGGCGAACGGGTCCTGCCGGTCAGCGCTGAGCTCGCTCTGCGCGGTCCGCATTGAGTTCTCCCACATGGTCTGATCGTCCATCTCCTCGCCGATGATCGAGGCGACGGCTATGGCCTGGTCGGGCCGGTAGGCGACCATGTAGCGGCGGTTGAACTGCCGCCAGTAGAACTCGATCTCCTCGTACGGGTACGACCAGTTCGGGCGGCGGTAGGTGTCCATCGCGATGAACTGCTCGGTGCGGTCTGAGTATCCGACGAGCGTCAGGAAGTGCGACATCCAGCCGTAAGTCTCAGGCTCCGGGTCGTAGCCGGTCTCGATCATGACGGGGTAGCCGGCCAGAATGAACTTCTTGAGAATCTCGCGGTTGCCGTCGTCGCGGACAAGCATGTGATAGCCGAGCGACTCGGCATATTTGACCATCTCGTCGGGGCGCACGTTCGGGTCGTCGGGGTTGGGTTTGAGGAAGACCCGCGCCTCTTCCATCCGCAGCTCGACACCCCAGTAGCTGATCATCGTCGTGAATGAGGCCGGGCCGCAGTTGTTGGCCCCGGTCTGCTGGTGGAATGTGAAGCCGGTGAGCAGCTCGTCCACCTGGCTGAGGTCGGCCTGGTTATCGCGGTCGACGGCGCGCGAGTCAACCGCGGCGTGTGAAGCCGGGGTGACAGTCGGCGTCGGCGCGATGGCGACGCGAGTCGGCTGTACGTAGCCCGGCGAGCCCGGCTGGGGAGGCACGGGCGTCGTCTGCGGCTCTGCCTGGGCCTCCGGCGTAACGGTCGGAGTTGGCAGAGGCTCGAAGTCCTCCAGCAGGCTCACCGCGGCGCTGTCATCGCTGATGTCCGGTGTCGGCACCTGCCGGTTTGGATCGATGTCGAAAATGATGAGCTGGAGCGCCTCAGGCGCGTAGGCCATGATGTAGCGGTCGGGAACGACGTCCCGGATGAGCGGCAGCCAGCTCGGCGCCGCGATGACCAGGATCAGCAGCACAAGCGCTGCAGCCGCAGCGCCCCATACCCACATTCCCCGCGAGCGCGACCGGCTGCTGCCGAGGCTCGGCATACGCTCTCGCCGGAACAACGCCGCGAGGCCCTGCCTCCCTGAAAGCCCACGTCTAAATTGTGAGAGCTGTCCTCTATTCTTGAATGATGCCATACCGGTTCACTTCAGCAGTACAAGCGCGTGCACTATAAGCAATCCTGTTGGTGCGGAGCGCCAAACCTTCCGCTGCCTGCGAGTGCGTAGTATATCGTGCCGGTTCAAACCCTGACAACACCGCATCGGCCCGGCACGGAGCCAGCACGAAACAGGCCCGCACAGTGTACCTCGCAGCAGTGGGGCTGGCTAAACGGCTGTCAGACGCTTTGACGACGATCTAATGCTATCAGACAAAGGCGAACGTCGCCGTGAAGTGGCGCAGCAGCTCCGGCTGCTCGACGATCTCGATGCCGCGCACCTGCTCGCGGTTCGCCGCGATCTCCCGCATCGTCTCGACGATGAAGTCCAGGTGGCTCTGAGTGTAGACCCGCCGGGGTAGGGCGAGCCGCACCAGTTCCAGCGGCGGGCGGATCGTCTCGCCGGTCGCCGGGTCGGTGTAGGCGAATGCCACGCTGCCCAGCTCCACGGCGCGGATGCCCCCGGCGAGGTACATCTCGGCGACGAGCGCCTGCCCCGGATACTGCTCGACGGGGATGTGGGGCAGGAATGCGCCTGCGTCCACATAGATGGCGTGCCCGCCCGGCGGCTCGACAATGGGCACGCCGATCTCAAGCAGGCGCTCGCCGAGGTAGGCCGTCTGGGCGAGGCGGTAGGCCAGGTAGCTCTCGTCAAGCCCCTCATACAGGCCGCGGGCAATCGCTTCGAGGTCCCGCCCGGCAAGCCCGCCGTACGTGGGGAAGCCCTCTCGCAGGATCAGCGCCTGTGTCGCCCGTTCGAACAGTGCGTCGTCGTTCATGCACAGGAAGCCGCCGATGTTGACTAGAGCGTCCTTCTTGGCACTCATCGTGCAGCCGTCGGCGACGCTAAAGATCTCCCGCGCGATTTCGATCGGGCTCTTATCCGCACAGCAGCCTTCACGCTGCTTGATGAAGAAGGCGTTCTCGGCGTAGCGGCAGGCGTCGATGAAAAAGGGTATATCGTAGCGATGGTAGATGTCCGCGACTGCCCTGATATTCGCCAGCGAGACGGGCTGGCCGCCAGCGGCGTTGTTGGTAAGGGTGATCATGCCGAACGGGATGCGCTCTACGCCTGTCCGTTCGATGAACGTCACCAGCTTGTCGAGGTCCATGTTGCCCTTGAAAGGGTGGCGGCTCGCGGGGTCAGCCGCCTCGTCGATCACCAGATCGACGGGTGTGCCCTGCACGGCGCGGATGTTCGCGCCGGTGGTGTCGAAGTGGCTGTTGCTCGGAATCAGGTCGCCGGGGCGGATGAGCAGGCTGCACAGGATGTTCTCGGCGGCACGCCCCTGGTGTGTCGGTACGAAGTGCCGGAAGCCGAAGATATCCTGTATCGCGGACTGCAGGTGGAAGAAGTTCCGTGCGCCCGCGTACGACTCGTCGCCGCGCATCATGCCGGCCCACTGCTGATCGCTCATCGCACTGGTGCCGCTGTCTGTGAGCAGGTCTATGTACACGTCCTCGGCGGCGAGCTTGAAGGTGTTGAACCCGGCGGTGCGCAGCTTCTCCTCGCGCTCTGTGCGGGTGGTGCGGCGGATGGGCTCGACGACTTTGATGCGGAACGGCTCAGTCGGGTACAGCGGCATAGGTTTCCTCCGGGCGGGCTGGTATGACGTAAGGCAGAGAATCTGTACACAGTATACTCACATTGTCGTGAATGGGCCTAGCATCCGCCGCGCCCGGCGCCGGGAGGCGAGATCTGTGCTGAAACAGCTCGAGGAGTACCCAAAGCGGTGATTGTTGGTTAAAATACGCGGTTGTGATTTGCAGCGTTGACAAGTGTTATGAAGCGTCTTAAAATCCCTCTGCTGTTAGGCCAGAGCCTGCCACCATTACTGGACGTCTCGCACTTGACGCAGCCGGTCCGCATATCCCGAACAATCCCCATTCTGGAGGGCTTCCCGTTATGAAAGTGTATCCGACGAAATCCCTGCGCAACGTGGCCCTGATCTCCCATCAGGGCGCAGGCAAGACCTCTCTGGCGGAGGCGATGCTGTTCAACAACGGCGTCCTGACCCGCACGGGTACGGTCGAGCAGGGCACGACAGTCTCCGACTACGACGAAGAGGAACGCCGCCGGGGGCTGTCGCTAAACACCTCGCTGATCCCGCTCGAAGTCAACAATCTGAAGCTGAATATCCTCGACACGCCCGGCTACACTGATTTTCAGGGCGAAGTCAAGAATGCGCTGATGGTTTCCGATTGCGCGGTGCTGCTGGTTGACGCGAGTGCGGGCGTCGAGGTCGGCGCGGAAGTCTACTGGGGCTTTGCCGACGAGTTTGAGCTGCCGCGCCTGGTGCTGATTAACAAGATGGATCGCGAGAACGTCCGCCCCGAGGCGGTGCTGGACGAGCTCAATACCATTTTTGACGCGCGGTTCGTCCCCGTTCAGCTCCCGATAGTGGAGGGGGGCAGCTTCGCCGGCGTGGTCGATCTGCTGTCGATGAAAGCCTGGCGTGGCGCCGATGCGAAGCCGGCTGACGTGCCCGGCGATTATGCCGACGCGGCTGAAGAAGCCCGCTTCTCGCTGATTGAGGCCGCCGCGGAATCCGACGATGCGCTGCTTGAGAAGTACTTCGAAGAGGGCGAGCTGACGAACGACGAGATCTGGCGCGGGCTGCGTGCCGGTCTGGCCGCGGGGACGCTCGTCCCGGTCGCGTACGCCGCGGGCACGGCCAACACCGGCGTCCGCGCGTTCACTGAGTTGATCAGCGCCGTCGCGCCGGCTCCCGACGAGCGGGCCAATGCCTTCGTCGGGCAGCGCGGCGAAGAGGAGATCGAGCTGCCCGCCGACGACAACGGCCCGCTCGTGCTGTACGTCTGGAAGACAACGGCAGACCCGTTCGTGGGCAGCCTGACGTACTTCCGCGTGATCTCCGGCACGCTCAAGGCTGACCAGCGCTACTACAACCACAGCCGTGGCGAGGAAGAGCGCTTCGGTTCGCTGCTCATCATGCGCGGCAACACCCAGGAGCCTGTGGACGTCGTCCACGCGGGTGACATCGCGGCGGTGGCCAAGCTGGGCCATACCGTGACGGGCGACACGTTAGGCGACCGCGGCACCCCGATCACGATCCCGCAGCCGAGCTTCCCGATCCCGGTCTACTCGGTGGCGGTCTTCCCGGCCACCCAGGCTGACTCGGCGAAGATGGGACCGACGCTCACCCGGCTGACTGACGACGATCCGACCCTGAGCTGGCGTCTCGACCCGGCGACGAAAGAAGCGGTCCTCGAGGGCATGGGCGACGTCCACGTAGACGTGGCGATCCGCCGCGCGGCGCAGCTCGGCGTCAACCTCGACACGGCGGTGCCGAAGGTGCCGTACCGCGAGACCGTCACCAAGTCGAACTCGGCCCAGTACCGTCACAAGAAGCAGACGGGCGGCGCCGGGCAGTTCGCCGAGGTGCATCTGCGCGTCGAGCCGCTTGAGGACGGCCAGGGCTTCGAGTTCGGCAACGAAGTCTTCGGCGGCGCGATCTCAAGCTCGTTCATCCCGTCCATCGAGAAGGGTATCAAGAGCGTGATGCAGAACGGCGTCATCGCCGGCTACCCGGTCGTGGACGTGAAGGCTGTCGTATTCGACGGCAAGGAGCATCCGGTCGACTCCAAGGACATCGCCTTCCAGATCGCCGGGCGCGAGGTCTTCAAGCTGGCCGTTCAGGGTGCAGGTGCTGTGCTGCGCGAGCCGGTCATGATTCTGGAGATCACCGTGCCGGAGTCGAACATGGGCGACGTCATCGGCGACCTCAGCTCGCGGCGCGGGCAGGTCATCGGCACCGAGATCGTCGCGGGGCGCGCCGTCATCACCGCGCAGGCCCCGCTTGCCGAGGTTCTGCGGTACAGCAACGATCTGCGCTCGTTCACCCAGGGCCGCGGCGTGTACACGATGCGGTTCTCGCACTACGCGACGGTCCCCTCGCACATCGCCGAGGATATCATCGCCAAGGCGAAGAAGGCTGAGGAAGAGTAACCGCCGCACTCGCCAAGAATTACAGGAGCCGCTCACTGGGAGCGGCTCCTTTTTATCTATAGGCGTTTCAGGCGGCTAGCCGCGCAGCATCACCTTATTGCGCAGCTTGAGCAGCGTCCGGGTGCGCTTGTGGCGCGGCGATGGGTTCTGCATGAGCAGCAGACCGGCTTCGTAGGCCCCGAGGCCTGCCTGCCGGTCGCCCTTGCGGAACTGCAGCAGACCCAGGGCCATCAGGATCTCGCCCTGGCGATCCTTATCGCCGAGCTCGCCGAAAATCTGGGCGGCGCGCGAGTAAGCGCTCACGGCGTCGTCCATGCGCCCCTGCTTGCTGTAGAGCGGGGCCAGGTTGCCCAGCGTCTGCGCCTCACGGCTGTGGTCGCCGTGCTCGGCGAAGCACTCCCGCGCTCGCTCCAGGGCGATGGCAGCTTCTTCGAGCCGCCCATCCATACGATACACGACGCCGATATTGTTGAGCATCTCGGCGGCGTCCAGTGGACGGCCCGCCTGCATATGTGCATCGTAGGCGCGCTCGAAATGATCCAGTGCCTGGGTGTGGTCGCCGATTCGGAACAGGCGCAGTCCTTCGTCTTTGAGTGTCTCGGCGTCGGTGAACATGGTCAGTGTCCTCATGGTGATCCGGTTATAACGTGATCTCCAGGATCGCTTCGGCAATCCCGCGCAACTTCTCGACATCCATCTCGCTCAGCCGTGCGGCGAGGTCGAGGTAGCTGCGGTTTATCGGCTGCAATACGAACGAGCGCAGCTCGGCGGGCAGGCTGGCGAACTGCTCGAAGTCCTCCTTTGCCTGGAGCTGCTGGCCCACCGGCCCGTGACCGTCCACCAGCTCGCTCAGGCGGCCCTGCATACTCTGCGTCAGGGCTTCGAGCTCGTCCAGCGGCAGCGAGATACGCCCGCGCTCGGCGTCACGGATGCGCTTCGCGTCGAGGCTGGTCTGGTCGGCGAGATCGGCAACGGAGAGGTTGGCCTGCTCCCTGAGCTGCTGGAGCTGGACGCCGAGGATCCGGTCGCGCAGGGCAAGAATCGCCGGGATGCGCTCGCGGACGCGGCTTTCCTGACGTTTGACTGGCAGCGTATCGCCGCCCCAGAAGTGGCTGACCGGCACGTTGAAGAAGTAGGCCATCACCTCAAGCTGGGGAAGGCTGGGCAGCGCATCGCCCGCCTCCAGCGCGCGGTATTCGCCGGGCGTGAGGTCAAGGAGATCAGCCACCTCCTCTTCGTTATGCCCGGAGGCGCGCCGCGCATCGGCCAGTAGAATACCCAGGATACGAGCCTTCACCAGCTTGCGCTCGCTGTGGGCAACCTCGGGCTCCAGCGTATCGTTCCCCATCCGTTCCCTCAGCCGGCGAATGTCTTCCAGTCGTTCCCCCATCATGGCCTGCCTTTGTGCATATCTGCGCGAGGATTGATCTGGTGCGCATTATAGGGGTCATGCAAAAAAGTGTCAACCGGGGCGGGCGTCAGCGGCCCACTTGGGCATGGGGAATACTACGTACACCAGATGGATTCCGGCTGCGGGGCGTGCTGCGTTGCCTGGACGACGGGGAAACGTATTGCGATCGATTGTGTTTAGGTGTACAAATGGTAAGTGGGTAGTTAGAGGTCTGCGCGGAGTATGTGAGACTGTCAACGTTCGGTTCCACCCCTACATGAGGTATCGTAGTGGTCACCAAGCCCCTCAACCCCCAGGTCCTGGAGCTCGCACCAGGCGACATACCGGTTGCTCCGCACCCGTTTACCGCACCTTCAGCCAGGTCCGCACCGCCGCCTGAGGGGCGCACCGGCCCCGCCTGCAAGATCAGCTTCCGGCTCGTCGGCCCTCCGGCGGTCACCGTGAGTCTCGACGTGTGGCGCGTTACCGTGCTGGGGCGGGCCGACCCAATGAGCGCCTTCCGGCCGGATGTGGACTACGCGCCGTATGGTGCGGTGCGCTACGGCGTCTCCCGCCGCCACGCACTCCTCCGCCCGCACAACGGGCGGCTGGATATCGTCGACCAGAACAGCACCAACGGGACGTGGGTCAACGGGCAGCGGCTGATGCCGGGGCAGGGGTATCCGCTCGACAACGGCGATACCATCGAGCTTGGAGCGCTGCGGATGACCTTCCACCTGGACGACGCAACTGCGAGCACTGCGTTCACCGAGCAGCCGGCAGCGAAGCCCCGCATGAAGGGCTTCAGGTTCCGCTTCCTCGGCAAGCGCCGCTAGCCTCAGTATTCCGCCCCTGTGAAAGAACGCCGGGCACACGGTATACTGTCGGGGTGACGACAACCTCTGGATTCCCGATTCTGCCGGGGCGTGTTCTATTAGGAGAGAGTGTCAATTATGGGTGTCGATTTCCCGGGCAAGGGCAAGGTTGCGGTCCTCAAGACGTCGCCGGAGACGGTGATCGAGGACTACCGCCGCCTGATGAACCTTGCCGGCTATCAGGCTGCGCTCCCGAAGGACCGCGAGACGCTGCTGAAGATCAACATTTCGTGGGATACCTGGTATCCCGCCTGCTCGACCGCGCCATGGCAGCTTGAAGGCGTCATTCAGGAGCTGCAGGAGGCAGGTTACTCGGTGCGCGGCGCGCACAACGACACCGTCGTGGTCGACTCTCACGCGGGTGAGATCAACAACAAGCACAAGTACGTTACCGACAAGTACAGCGTCGAGAACTACTACCTGTGGGAAGAGGGCATCGAGTGGGTGACGTACGAGCCCAAGCAGCCCTTCCTGGTGCTTGACAAGGTCTACCCCGAGGGCATCCAGATCCCCAAGGTGTTCTACGGATCGAACATCGTCCAGCTCCCGACGGTCAAAACGCACGTCTTCACGACCATCACCGGCGCGATGAAGAACGCATTCGGCGGGCTGCTGCATCGCAAGCGCCACTGGACGCACAGTGTTATCCACGAGACGCTGGTCGACCTTCTTATGATCCAGCAGGACATCCACAGCGGGATATTCGCCGTGATGGATGGCACCTTCGCCGGCGACGGTCCTGGACCGCGCGCCATGCGCGTCCACGAGAAGGACATCATCCTCGCCTCCGCCGACCAGGTTGCCATTGATGCCATCTCGGCGAAGCTCCAGGGGTTCGACCCGATGGAGCTGCCCTTCATCCGGTTGGCGCACGAGCGCGGCCTGGGCATCGGCGACCCGCGTGACATCGAGATCGTGGGGTACGACATCGAGCAGGAGCCGGCGTGGAATTTTGTGCAGGAGCAGACCTTCGCCAGCCGCGGCCAGCACATGATCTACCACGGGCCGCTCAAGCCGCTGGAGGGCCTGCTGTTGAGGACGCCGCTCGTGCCGTGGAGCTACTTTGCGTCCCACCTTTACCACAACGTGTACTGGTATCCCTTCGTGGGCAGGCCGCGCGTGCAGGCCGCAGTCGATACCAAGTGGGGTCAGAAGTTCAAGAGCTACGGCGACGGCGAGGTCGTGATGCCGGGGATGCGCCCGCAGACGGTGATGACGGCAGCCGCAGGCGCTGTGGCGGTCGCCGCTCTGGCGGCAGGCACCGCCTATCTGCTCAAGCGCCGTACGTCGTAGGATCTGATCCGGCGTCGAGTTTGTTCATCTGAACCCCCTCCGCCCATGTTTGCTTCGCAAACGCGGCCACCTCTTTGCAAGGGAGAGGAAAGGCCGAGCAGCGACCAGCGGTCACTGCGAGGTCAGGAGGGGGTTCAGACACAAGCTGCTGGACTTTTCGGTACAGCTTAGTCGCGGCGATAATTGGCTGAGAGGCCGGTTGAATGATGCCCAGTATCAAGCCCGGCCTCTTGCGCTTAATGTGGACGGCAGGCGCTCACTCGGATGCCAGCTTGTAGCCCACGCCGGGCACGGTCTGAATGTACTCCGGCTCGCCTGACCCGTTCTCAAGCTTCTGCCGCAGCCGTGAGATATTCACCCGCAGTATCGCGAGGTCCGTGCGGTACTGCTCACCCCACACCTCCGCCAGCAGCTCGTTGTGGCCGATCACCCGTCCCGCGTTGTAGATCAGTACGCGTAGCAGGTCGTACTCCGTCGGCGTGAGGTGGACCTCCTCGCCGCGCACGCGCACACGGCGCCGGTGGAAATCGACGTTGAGATGGCGGATCTGGAACTCCGGCAGGTCTGTCGCCTGCGGCGACCACCGGACGCGTCGCATCACCGCCTCAATACGCGCCTTGAGCTCCTGCGTGCCGAAAGGCTTGGTCAGGTAATCGTCGGCGCCGAGCTCGAGCCCGCGCACTTTCTCTTTTTCGTCGTCACGGGCAGTAAGGATGATGACGGGGCGCGTCGAGTGGGTGCGTATGCTGCGCAGCACGTCCATACCGTCCATGTCCGGCAGGCCGAGGTCCAGAATCATCAGGTCGGGGTGGCGCTCGTTGAAGATCTGCAGCGCGGCGCGCCCGGTCGCGGCGGTCACAATGTCGTATCCCGCGAGGCTCAGCGATGCCTTAATGAAGCGGACGATCTTGGGCTCGTCGTCGACAACCAGAATACAGGGCTCGTTCATCCGTCACTTCCTTGCTCCACAGCTTCGTGTTTGGCGATGGGTAAGCTGAACGAAAAGCTCGACCCGCGGCCAACTTCGCTCTCCACCCAGATACGCCCGCCGTGCGCCTCGACCAGCCCGCGGCAGATCGCGAGGCCAAGCCCGATGCCGCGCCGCGAGCCCGGCGTGTCGGTGTTGATCTGGTAGAAGCGGTCGAAAACGTGCTCCACGTAATCCGGCGCGATGCCCTGGCCGTGATCCTGCACGGTGACGATGACCTCGTCGCCCTCCTGCACGGCGCGCACTTCTATCTGCGAGCCGGCTGGCGAGTATTTGGCCGCGTTGTCCAGCAGGTTCGCGGCGATCTGCTCGACGCGGCGCGAGTCACCCAGCAGGGCAGGCAGGCCCGCAGGTACGGTAAGCGAGATGGGGTGCTTGTTGGCCCGGATCATCGCCGCGCCGACAGCTTCCTGCAGGACCTCGGCGAGATGAAACGGCTCGTGCTGGATGTGCAGCATGCCCGCCTCAATGCGTGACATCTGCAGGAGGTTGCTGATCAGGTCCGTCAGCTTATCCGTCTCCTCCTCGATGTCGCGCAGATGCTCGGCGAGCATTTCCGGCGCCATGCGGCGGTAGTGCTCGCTGAGCAGCGACGTGCTGCCCTTGATGGTCGCGAGGGGCGTGCGCAGCTCGTGTGAGACGGTCGAGAGCAGCCGCGACTTCAGCTCGTCTGCCTCGCGGGCGTGTGCCAGCGCGACGGAGAGCTCGCGGGTGCGCTCCGCGACCTGGCGCTCGAGCTCGTCGGCGTGCGCGCTGACCGTCAGGTAGAGCTGAGATTTGTCCACGGTGAGCGCAACCTGCGCGGCGACGGTTGCCAGCAGGTTGCGGTCGTGCTCGTCGAGCTGCCGTTCCTGCTGGCTGGCTATGCCCAGCACGCCGAGCAGCGTTCCCGGCGCGGTGATGAGCGGAAACGCGACCTCGCTGGCGGGGGCATTGGGCTCCGGGGGGTTGCGACGGCGGCGACCATTGGCGGTGACTGCCGTTCGCATCTGGGCAGCGGCCCCGATGATGCCTTCGCCGAGACGGTAGGCGAGGCGGTGGTAGACGAGCGCTTCGGGCATGTTATACAGGCTGACGAGATCCAGCGTGGTGGTGCGGTCGTCCCACAGGTAGATCGCGCCGAAATCCCAGCCGATACTCTCCATGACCTGTTCGAGCGTCTTGTCGAAGACAAGCTGAAGGTCAAAGGTGCCGTTAGCTGTGGCGGCGATGGTGTTCAGCACGCCGAGCTTCGCCGCGCGACGCTCAAGGTCGGCAATGCGCTGGCGGCCCGCCGCCAGCAGGGCGGGCAGACCGGCTTCGAGCTCTGCGATCTCGTCGGCGGGCGTGCCGGCGTTCGCCGCGGCGATATCGCATGATGCGAGTTCCGTGCGAACCTGCTGGGACAGAGCGCCCAGGCGGCGGAGCAGGGGGCGGAGAACGACAGCTACGACTCCCAGCGACCCCGCGCCGAGAAGCAGCACGCCCGCGGCAAGCCGGACGTGCTGCCCCGGCGCTGAAGGCGCAGCCGCGATAGCCGCGCCGAGCAGCAGAACGGCGAGCCCAACGAGTACGTGCCCGCCAACGAGCCTCACGAAGAGGTCCCGGTTCAGGAGCCGGGTGCGAGGCTGCGGGCCGTTGTACTTCATACTTGGAGCCTGCATGAATTCACTTCCAGTCGCGGCATGCGCGGATCCCGTTGGGGCTTTTCGCGCAGCCGCGAGTACGGTGCTACACCGGGCAGTAGGATCAGAGTGACGGCGATCATGGCGGCACCCGGTGCGATCATCCTTACTCTACCCCGGCAGTCTGTGTTCAGGAATGGGGTATTCTGCTAAAATCAGCGCGCAGTAAGATAGTCCAAGGAAATGCATCATGACAACCTCCGCCGGCCCAGCCAGCCAGCCACAGTGCTCGCCTGCAGGGTCGCTGTGGCGCGTCGAGCTTCACTGCCACAGCGTATATTCCAAAGACTCGCTGACCCGTCTGGAGCGCCTGCCCGGCATCTGCCGCGCCAGAGGCATCGACCGCCTGGTGCTCACAGATCATAACACCGCACAGGGGGCACTGGAAGCTGCGCGACGCTACCCCGATCTCGTTATCCCCGGCGAAGAGGTCATGACCACACAGGGCGAGCTGCTGGCCTGGTATGTGACGGAGGACGTTCCGCCGGGACTTGCGCCTGAAGAGGCCATCCGGCGGCTGCGCGAGCAGGGCGCGGTCATCGGCGTGTCGCATCCGTTCGACCGCTACCGCAGCGGCGCGTGGCAGCTTGAAAACCTGCAGCGCATTGTGGAGCTTGTCGACGCAATCGAGGTCTTCAACGCGCGCTGCATCCATATGGAAGACAACGATCGCGCGCTGGCCTTCGCTCAGAAGCACGACGTGCTCATGACGGCGGGCAGCGACGCCCACATCCGCCGCGAGTATGGCCGCGCGGTCATGGTTATGCAGCCCTTCGAGAACACGCCGGAGGCGTTCCGCGAGGCGCTGGCACGAGCCGCGCACGAAGTCAGGCTGAGCAGCTTTGCGGTGCACTTCGGTTCGACATATGCCAAGTGGGCCAAGCGGCTGTTCCCGTCACTGCGCAGGCCCATCGCCCAGGCGATGCGCGAGGACGCCGCGTGAGCGTGCCGCAGGCGGTTGTTGCTGGCATCGTGCCGATGCTGATCTATCCCCTCTTCCTGTACTGGATGGATCGTTTCGAGAAAGAGCCGTTCGGGCTGATTGCGGCGGCGTTCGTGTGGGGGCTGCTGCCCGCCGCACTGCTCTCGCTGATCAGCCAGCTAGTGATCGGCATGCCGTTTCTGCTGCTTGACTCCAGCGGCGCGCTTGCCGACGCGGTGATTGCGTTTGTCGTCGCGCCGGTTACCGAGGAGGTCTTCAAGGGGCTGGCGCTGCTGATGATATTCCTGATCTGGCGGCACGAGTTCGACGGCGTATTCGACGGCATCATCTACGGCGGGCTGGTCGGCTTCGGCTTTGCTGCTATCGAGAATGTACTGTACTTCCTCGAAGCAGACGTCACGCTTATCGTTTCGCGCGCGGTGCTGTTCGGGCTCAACCACGCCTTCTTCACCAGCCTGACGGGTATCGGGTTCGGCGTGGCTCGCCATGCGCGCCAGCGCTGGGTGCGGTATGGCGCGCCGCTGGCGGGCCTCGCCGGGGCCATCCTGATGCACGCCTTTCACAACACCACCCTTGGCTTCACCGCCGGTACTCCTGCGGTGATCTGCCTGACCTTTGCGGGCAACTGGGCGGGTATCTTCTTCGTGTTCCTGACGATGCTGCTCGCCATCCGGCGCGAGCGCCGCTGGATCGCGGACGGCCTGGCCGACGAGGTGGCGCTCGACACGCTGTCGGCGGGGCAGTATGCGCTCGCCGTCTCGTCGATCAACCGCTTTCTGGCACGGCTGGACGCGCTCGCGCGCGGCGGTCCCCGCGCCTACGTGGATCTGGGCCGCTACTTCCACATTCTGACCGAGCTGGCCTACAAGAAGCACGCGCGCGGCAGGCGCGGTGACGCCGGCGCTCCGGCAGAGCTCATCGAGCAGCTTCGCAGCCGCGCGGTGGCTGCCAGCCAGGTGTTCGACTGGCTTGGCTAACCGGGCCGCCGTGCGTACACCCGGATCAAGTTCGGCTGCCATGCCAGCGTGCCGCCCGGCCCTGCGAGCGCAGCCAGGTTCTCTGCGAGGTCGCTGAGGAACAGGCGGCGCACTTCATCCGGCATAGCCTCGACTTCGGCGCGGCGGAAGGGCCACGCGAGCTTATAGCGCACAAACGCCTCGGGGCCTGCAAGCTCGACGACCGGCGACACAACCTCAACGTCGGTTTCCACGAAACCTGCTGACTCCAGTGCCGCGACGACGTCGTCCGACGTCTCAAGCTCATCCCAGGGGTGGTAGGCGAAGCGCTGCTCGCGCCGGGCGGCGAGCACGGGCGGGGGCTCTTCGACAGCGTAGGCGTCCAGCGTTTCCTCGAACACAGTGCTGAGGGGGTCCGTCGTACCCCACTCCTGCAGGGCCAGTCTGCCGCCGGGCCTGAGGACGCGCCAGGCCTCGGGCATGCTGAGTGCGGGGTCGGTGCTGTTGAAGGCCAGCACGGCGAGCACGGTGTCGAACGCGGCGCTGCGGAACGGCAGGTGGTGCATGTCGCCGCAGGCCAGGTTGGCCGCGCCAAGCCGGGCAGCCGCCGACACCATTGCGGCAGAGAAGTCGAGCGCCGCGACGAAGGCTGCGCGCTCCGCGGCGAGCCTGGCTGCCAGCCCGGTGCCGGTCCCGAGATCCAGTACGCGGTCAGCCGGGTTGAGCCCCGCCGCGGCGACGAAGTCCTCGACGAGCGGGCGCAGGGCCGGCTCGATGTCGCGGGCGTAGGCAGGGGCGGCTTCTTCGAAGTATGCGAGCAGCCTCCGGCGGAAGTCATGCGGCACCGGCATGGCTTACGAGCCGCCGCGCACCTCAGTCAGCGGCGCGCTGCTGTAGACGATGTTCAGCGACATGCTGTAGATGACCACGCTGCGGTACTGGCTGATGTTCTCGCCTTCAGGGATAGGGTAGTTCTGCGCGCCGGACGAGTTCTTGAGGTCGCCGAGATTGAGATGCGTCGGCAGCATCGTCTCACTGCTGGTGCGCGGGTTCTCATTCGGCGAGAGGATGACCTTCAGGTCCGGGCCGCTGGTTACCTCAAACGGTTCGAGACGCAGCACGTGCTGGGTCTCGCTCAAGCGGTAAAGCGAGGCGGTGCCCTCCGCCCGGTGCATCGGATCGACGGTGGTGAAGTTGCCGGCACGTGTAATGAACGGCTCAATACCCGGCCCCAGGTCTTCGACCTCGATGTCGGCGAGCATCTCCGCGACGACGGGGTCGAGCGTCGGCTCGGGCGTCTCAGTCACGGCGACCGCCTCCGGCGTTTCGGTGCCGTCCGCCTCGCCTTCCTCACCCTCCACCCCGGCGACCTCGCCCGTGGGCGTGGGGGTGGCTTCATCGTCTTCATCTTCGAAGATGAAGTCAAGATAAGGCAGCCACAGGTTGCTGCTGGCAATACACAGCGCAATGAGCGCCAAAAATCCGACTGCTATCCAACGTTGAGCGTTCATACCAACCCGCTTCGTGTTTCACGTACTAAATGGTCAACAACGGCGGCGAGCGCCGCCTGCTCGCTGGCCGATGCTGCCAGGGCTGCTTCGTAAACCGCGATCTGCCGGTCCGCGCTGCTGCCCTCCCGGGCAATGGTGCGCGCGTACTCTACTGCGCTGCGGCTGCCGAGCTCGTCCACCACGTCGTCGAGAAAGTCGAGCAGCTCGTCGATGAGGTCGGGAAACGGAACTTCCGCCTCTTTGCCAAAGTCGATCAGCGTGCCCCTGACCCCGTAACGTACGGCGCGCCACTTGTTCTCGCGGATCAGATCGCGGCGGTAGATGCGCCACATGATGTTTCGCTCGCGCAGCCGGATCAGCTTGGCAACGAGCGCCTGAAAGAGCGCCGCGATGCAGATTACCTCGTCGAGCGTGGTGATCATATCGCAGATGCGGAACTCCAGCGTGTTGTAGCGGGGGTGGGGGCGGATGTCCCACCAGATGCGGCTGGCATCGACCTGGCCCTGCTCGGTACGCTGCAGCGCGCCGATAGCCCCCAGCACCCGCACAAAGTTCTCGTACTCCGACCAAGAGCGGAACTCCATCGGCAGGCCAGTGCGAGGCATCGACTCGAACACGATGGAGCGATAGCTCTTGAGCCCCGTGTTGTGGCCCATCCAGAACGGCGAGCTCGTCGAAAGTGCGAGGATGTGCGGTATAAAGTAGCGAGCCTGGTTCATCACCGTGATGAGCAGCTCGCGCTGGGCGGGCGACTCGCCGAAACCGATATGGATATGCGTGCCGAATATCAGCAGGCTGCGCACGACGTGCTGCATCGACTCGACGAACTGCTCGTAGCGCTCGCTGGCCGTGATGAGCTGGTCCTGCCAGTGCGAGAACGGGTGCGTGCCTGCGGCGGCAAGCTGGACGCCCGCGCTGTCCGCGATTTCCAGCATCGAGCGGCGCATCCGGCTGACCTCTACGCGCGCCTCCTCGACGGTATCGCACACCCGCGTGCCAGTCTCGACCTGCGACTGCATGAACTCCTGCTGTACCTGGGTTCCGCGCACGCGCCCCTCATGCAGAAACTGCTGGATATACGAGGTCAGCTCGCGCGTGTTGGGGTCGATGATCTGGTACTCTTCCTCGATGCCGAGGTTGAGAGAGGCTCGCTGCATCGCCGGCTCCGTCTACTGGTGGTTGCTGCTCGCCGGATGATGACCGCCCTCATCGCCGGCATAGAAGGCGTAGATGTCGCTGAGGTGGATGGTGCGCGGAATCTCGCGGTCGAGCATGAAACGCTCTTTGAGCAGCGCCTCCTCGTCCGCGGTAAGCGGGCGGAGCGGCGGGCGCACACTGGCGTTTTCCACGACACCGCCTGCTTTGAGCAGCGCCTTGATCGCCGGGATGCGCGACAGGCCGTCGAACTGCTGGTGGGCCTCGCCGAGCCGCTGCTGGGCGTCTGCCGCATCGTCCTCCGCCGCGCACCGGTCGAATACTGCGCGGTTAAGATCGCCGAAAGCGTTGGCGACCAGCGTGATGGAGCCCGAGCCGCCGGCTTCCAGGGCCCGTTGGAGCAGGCGGTCGTCGCCTGCAAACACCTGAAAGCCCGGGAACGTCTCAAGCAGGGCGCGGGTGTGGTCCCAGTCCTGGCTGCTGTCTTTTATGCCGACCACCTGCTCGGGGAAGGCGTCGAGCAGGCGGCGAATCACGTCGAACGACACGCCGACCGGCGCGGCAACCGGGTTGTGGTACAGCAGCACGCGGCCATCCGCGGGTACGGCGCGGCGAATCAGCGCGGCGAAGAAGTCAAAAAGCCCGTCGTCACTGGCTCCCTTGTAGAAAAAGGGCGGAATGATCACCGCCGCATCACAGCCCGCGTTGAAGGCATCCCGTGTGATCTCGGCGGCGTCTTCCAGGCTCGCTGCGCCCGTCCCGGCGAGCACGTTGAGCCCGCGCCCGCTTTCCGCGGCGGTCTGGAAAAGCGTGCGGCGCTCGGCAGCGCTCAGCGAGGGGCCCTCGCCGGTTGTCCCGGCGACGAGCACGCCATGACAGCCGCGCCTCGCGACGTACTCAAGACAGGCAGCGAACTGCTCGGGCGAGGGCCGCCCCTCGTCGTCGTAAGGGGTGACGACTGCCGCATAGACGCCTTTCAGATCGCTCATCGGTGTGACTATCCTCTGCTCTGGTGGTCCGGCAGCGCCGGGAAGCTTCCTAGACAGCCACCCGGCGCGGTGATACAATCGGCAACTGCCTGTGTGCGATGCCGCACATGCCACACCCGATTTTAGTGCCTGCGACTGAATCCGCAATAAACCACCCTGGGCGACGATATGGCACAATCCGTCTATCACGTTGATCCCAACCACTCCCGGCTTCGCCTGGCCGTGATGGGCAGCATGGCGCTGGGCTTTGTGCTGGGCGCTGTGGGGCTGCCGCTGCTTCTGCGCGGGCTGGAAGCCGGCGGCGTGCCCGTGCTGCTCGGCATTGTGCTCGGCATCCTGCTGGCGGCGGTCTTCGCGGCGATCTCCGAGCGCGTGCTGCAGCGCATCTGGCCGAGCGGGCGCACGCTCGCCGTGACGGACCGTGGGGTGACTCTGCGCGAGAAAAATGGCGATGAAATCGCCGTGGAGTGGGCGGGTGAGGTGGACGTGACGGCCTGGGCCTTCGTCATCGCGACGCGCCGCGCGTGGGTGCCGAAAGGCTGGCTATGCACTGCGCTGCGGCTGCAGCAGGGTGAGACGGTGGTGATCCCCTACGCCTTCATAAAGCCGGATGCAGCCCGCGACCTGCCCAGCTGGCGGGCGTTCGAGGAGTTGATACCGCGCAAGCAGGCCGAGGAGGTCGGCGAGGCAGTGTTCGCCGCACAGGAGGGGCTGCGCGCGGCGGAGGAGGAACGCTGGTGGATCGGGGTCGAGATGCAGGGTGAGGACTTCGCGGCGGTAGTTGCAGCCGTAACCCGGCATGTCCCCGGCTGGCCGGAGGGCGTCCGGTGAGCGTGTATCGCCGCGTCTTCGCTGCGGGGCTGGGCGCCCTGCTGCTCGCGCTGGTGGGTGTGTCCGCCGCCCGCTCGGAGCCCGCCGCCGCGCCGCGCACTCAGGCCGCCGACCCGCGTTTTGGCGTCGTCGAGGCGCACGACGCCCCCGCCCGCGCCACCGAGCTCGGCGTGAGCTGGGGCCGCGCGCGGTTCCACTGGGCCAACATCCAGCCGGATGGCCCCGATGGGTGGATCGACGCGGAGCTAACCGACGATGAGCTGGCCGGTGAGCTCGAGGCGGGCCGTGAGGTCGTCGGCCTGCTGATCGGCGTGCCTGCGTGGGCCGCTGACGAGAACGGCCTGCCCGCTGGGCTCTACCTGCCGCCCGAGGACGAGGGCAACCTGTGGGCAGGCTTCGTGCGGACCGTCGTAACCCGCTACGCGGGGAAGATCGACCACTGGATCGTGTGGAACGAGCCCGACGTGTGGGACGCGACGCACCCTGCATTTAGCTGGCCCGGCACCGTCGAGGACTACGTACAGCTTCTCAAAGTGACCGCGCTCACGGCGCGGGAGGCCAACCCGGACGCCGTCATCCACCTCGCCGCGGTGAGCCACTGGTGGGACGTGCAGTTCGGGCGCGAGCTGTACTTCCCGCAGCTTCTCGACGCCATCCTCGCCGACCCCGACGCCGCCGCGAACGGCTACTTCTACGATGTGGCAACCGTCCACCTGTACTTCAACCCCGCGACCGTGTACGAGGTGATCGAGCAGTACCGCGCCGAGCAGGAGGCGCGCGGCATCGACAAGCCGTTCTGGCTCGTCGAGACAAACGCCCCGCCGACCAACGACCCGGCCTGGCCGGTCGCCGATATCACCTTCCGCGTCTCGCTGCTGGAGCAGGCGGCCTACATGCCGCAGGCGCTCTCGCTGGCGCTGGCGGCAGACGCCGAGCGAGTGGCCATCTACAAGCTGGTGGATACCCCGGGCGACCTGACGGCGAACCCGGAGCCCTTCGGGCTGGTGCGCGAGGACGGTACTCACCGCCCCGCGTTCGCGACGGCGCAGGTGGCGATGCGCTTGCTCGCGGGCGCTGAAATGGTCACGTGGGCCGGGCAGGGCGCGACCTCGCTGGTGGTGATCGAGAAGCCCGGCGAGGTCGTGCGAATCCTGTGGAACCGCACGCCGGACGCGCAGGAAGCTGTCATCCCGGCGCTCGGCGAGTCGGCGGTGTTGGTGGATATGTGGGGCAACCAGGCGCAGGTGGCGCCACAGGGCGGCGGCTACACGATCCCGCTGTATGCCGGAGAATGCCAGGAGACTGTCGGGGATTACTGCATGGTTGGGGGGCCGCCTGTGTACGTCGTCGAGCAGGTAGACCCGTCTGCAGCACTCGGCGGCGGCCTGCCGGGGCTGGACGAAGTCCGGCCCATGCCGCGCAATGCAAACGCGCCTGTCGCGCGCGATGGTGGAATCGGCGGGCGCTCATGGCAGTGGTGGGCCATGCTCATTCTAGTTGTGGCGCTGGCCACGTTTTTCGAGCTGCGCGTGCGGCGCGGCATTGCGCGGCGGCTGCGAGAGAAGGCGGAGGAGGAGAGCGATTCATGAAGATTGCGATCTGCTCGGACATTCACGACAACATCTGGAAGCTGGAGCGCGCGCTGCCCCTGATGGCGAAGGCGGAGGCGCTCATCTTCTGCGGTGACTTCTGCGCGCCGTTTACGCTGACACAGCTTGCCGAGGGTATCGATGGGCTGGTCCATGCCGTGCTCGGCAACAATGACGGCGACCCGCGCCTGCTGCTGCACATGGCTCAGAAGGCGGGCAACGCCACCCTCCACGGCCAGTTTGCCGAGCTGGAGCTCGATGGACTGCGCATCGCCGTGAACCACTACCCGGAGATCGCGCGAGGGCTGGCGGCGAGCGGCCAGTACGACGTGGTGTGCTACGGGCACGATCACACGCTGCACGAGGAGCGCCTCGGCGAGACGCTGCTCATCAACCCCGGCGAGATCATGGGGCGCTTCGGACGCAGCACCTTCATGCTGCTTGATACGGCTGAGCGGTCGGTGGCGGTGATCGATGTCGAATAATCCCAACCCTGGCGGCGTAATCGGCCCGGCGTTTGGTAAAGGGTGCCTGCTGGGCCTCGGGCTGGTGGTGCTGTTCGCCGCAATCAGCGGCCTGCTGTGGCTGGCGCTGCTGCTCACCGACCTGCCTGAGAACATCCGCCTGCTGATCTCGATTGCCACGGGCCCAATTCTTGGCACCGTGATCGGGCTGCTCGTGGCCTGGCGGATGATGAACCGCCGGCAGGCGTAGCGGGGAGACGGCATGGAGCAGCTTCGCGGTACACCCCTCAAGCGCTTTCTTCGAGACTGGCGGCGGGCCAACCCCCAGACGTGGGATGTCGTGCTGGTGCTGGAGAGCGTCAGTTACCCGGTCAACGTCGGGTCCTTCTTCCGCATTGCCGACGCCGTCCGCGTGCAGCACCTCTACCTGACGAACGCGACGCCCACGCCGCCGAACAAGACGATAGAGAAGGTGGGCCGCAGCAAAGATACCGGCGTGCCCTGGAGCTACGACAAGTCGACGGAGGATGTGGTGCTCCGGCTGCGCGAGGATGGCTACCACATCACGGCGCTTGAGATCACCGACACGTCGGTGCCGTACTACGAGGCGGCGTACCCGGACCGCCTCGCGCTCGTCGTCGGCAACGAGGATCACGGCGTGACGCGCGGGACACTCGCGCTGTGTGACTCGTCGGTGTTTGTGCCGATGTATGGCAAGGGGCGCTCGCTCAACGTCCACGTCTCGGCGGCGGTGGTCCTGTACCACGCCGCGCATTTCCCCGGCCCCGACGAACCCGAGGGGTAGGGCGGTCTGGCATCACGGTAGTCCGTCTGGTATCGTCAATTGGCTTGACCCTCACACTCACCACACAGAGAGCAGGAGATGGGCATGGTTAAGGTGGTCAGCATCGAGGAGATGCGGGCAGTCGAACGCGCGACGGACGCCGCCGGCATCAGCTACGCGGCGATGATGCAGCGGGCAGGCGCAGCCGTCGCCGAAGTCGTGAACCGGCTGGTCGAGGAGCTGCCGGCGGCGCAGGTGCTGGTGCTCGTCGGGCCGGGGAACAACGGCGGAGACGGGCTCGTCGCGGCACGCATTCTGGCGGAGCACTCCGCCGCGGCTGTTGACGCCTACCTGTTTGCCCCGCGCGACCAGGACGACGACGTGTATGTCGCCGCGCTGGAGGCCGGCGTGGGGATCTCCGGGGCGGCGGCTGATGACGACTGGCAGGAGCTGCAGGAGCTGGCCGCCGGGGCCGACGTAATCGTGGACGCGGTGCTCGGCACCGGCGCGCGCCTGCCCATCGAGGGGAGTTTCAAAGCGGCGCTGGAAGCAGTCGCAGAAGCGATCCGGTTTGACGAAGACGGCCCCTGGGATGAAACCGGCGTGGTCTGGCCGGCGATGCCGCTGCCGGCAGTCGAGAGCGGCCCGGTCATCGTGGCCGTGGACTCCCCCTCCGGGCTGGATGCCGACACCGGCGCGCTGGACCCGGTGGCGCTGCCCGCCGACCTGACTGTAACGTTTGGCGCGGCCAAGTACGGCCAGCTTGCCTTTCCGGGCGCGGACGCGGTGGGCTCGCTCATCGTGGCAGATATCGGCGTCCCACCCGACCTGCCCGAGCTTTCTGCCGTCCAGACGGAGCTGGCCACCGGCGAGGAGGTCCGCGGGCTGCTGCCTGCGCGCCCGCGCAGCAGCCACAAGGGCACCTACGGGACGGTGCTGGCTATCGGCGGGTCGGTGACCTATGTTGGGGCTGTGGCACTGCTCGGCGAGGCGGCCTACAGGGTGGGTGCGGGGCTTGTCACACTGGCGGTGCCGGGCACCATTTACCCGATGCTGGCTTCACGATTGCGCGAGGCTACCTGGGTCCTGCTGCCACAGGACATGGGCGTGGTGAGCTCGAGCGCGCTCCAGGTGCTGCGTGACGACATGCCCGGCGACACCCGCGCCATTCTGCTCGGCCCCGGCCTGGGGCAGGAGGAGGCAACCGCGGCCTTTATCCGGGGCATGTTCAGAGGCGGCGAGCAGGCGAAGCGCGGCAAGCTCGGGTTTGCCTCCAGCCCAATTGCTGGCGCGGAAGCCGAGGTGCATGGATTTGAGTTTCCCGCGCCGCTCGTCATCGACGCGGACGGGCTGAACAACCTCGCGAAGATCGACGAGTGGTGGACGCTGCTGCCCTCCGGCACGATCCTGACGCCGCACCCCGGTGAGATGGGGCGGCTGGCCGGTATTGACACCGCGGAAGTCGAAGCCGACCGCTTCGGGATCGCGCTGGCGAAAGCGGCGGAGTGGAACTGCATCGTCGTGCTGAAGGGCGCGCACACGCTCATCGCCAGCCCGGAGGGGCGTCTCGTGGCAATGCCGTTCGCGACTGATGCGCTCGCGACGGCGGGTACCGGCGATGTGCTGTCGGGCTGCATCGTCGGGCTGCTGGCGCAGGGGCTTGAGCCGTTCGATGCGGCGCTGGTGGGCGCCTACGTTCACGGCCTGGCGGGGCAACTGGCGGGCGAGGACCTCAGCGCGCGCAGCACCATCGCCGGCGACGTGCTGGACATGATCCCGGAGGCACTCAGCCTGCTCGAACCCGACGTTCTGTAAACGTTACTCCGGAATCAAATCCGGGCGCTCCCAACCTGCGGGCGCCCGGATCTAATTCCGCTCGAACGGCAATAGCGCCGCTAGCGGCTGGCGGCTAAAGGTCCTGCGCCTCGTCCTTGATCTCCTCGACCTCGCTGCGCGCGGTATCGACCAGATCCTGACCTTCATCTGCGACGGTCTCCACGAAGTCCGCGCCCTCCGCCTTGAGGGTCTCTGCCGATTCTTTGCCCTTCTCACGCACGCGCTTGGCCGACTGCACACCCGACTCGACCGCGCCGCTCACGCGGGTCTTGGCATCCTGGAGGGTGGACTTGGCCTGCTGTTGGACTGTCTGCGCCTGTGACTTGGCGTCGGCGACGACCGTCTGCGCCTGCGACTTGACGTTCTGCAGCTCCTCGCCCGCGCGGTCACGCAGCTCAATGCCGCGCTCACGGAGCTGTTCACGCGTCTGCTCGCCAGGCTGTGGCGCCATCAGCAGCGCCGCGACGGCGCCAATCAAGCCGCCAAAAACGAGCCCTGTCAGGAACGAGCCGAAGCTCCCACCATTGTCATCGTACTGGTCGTAGTTACCCATGTTCCTCCATCTCCTCTCTGGTTCGGACCGCTGGATAAATCAAAAAATGCTCTCTGCCCGCGTCTCAGGCGGGCCGGAGGGTGCCTGCTGCTAATAATCCGGCTCCTCGTCACGTGCTGGCGCCCGCCCCCGCACGGATGCTGAGAAAGCACCATTGCCGCGCACATTCCTGCGGATGGTCGTCGTGTCCTTCGCGACCTTGGCAATGCCGCCGACTGCCGCCGCAGCCTTGATAATCGGTTCCGAGACGTGCCGTGACACGAAGTGCGCGGTGCCGCGCACCACGCGCACAGTGTCCTGAGTGCCGGCGATGATGGGCTCTATCTCGTTGCTCATCAGGGCTACGAAACGCGCCACCTGGACGATGAACACCGTCAGCGCGGCGCCGATCACGAAGAGCTCCAGCGCCAGCAGGATAATGAGGATGTCGCGGACGACGGTCACGGTGGGGCCGGCGGTGTCTGCATTCGCCGCCAGCAGCACCGCGCCGACGATCAGGACGATGGCCAGGACGACGAGCGCCACCCCCGCGACAACTACGGCGGTAGGCACACCGCCCGAATCCTCGGACGTCCGGACATTCTGTGCTGGCATATTACTCATCGCAGCCTGGCTTTCCCTTCTGACTCGGACAATGGGGCTTTCGCACCGGAACAGCGTCGCGGAGGCGAGACCGGTTCGCACAGTAGTGAGGGTGGCTGACTGCCCCTGGTCAGCCTCAACCAGCCTGCCGACTCCGCACGATCATTATAGCATAGCCGCGAGTCGCCTGTGTAGACAGTCCCGTGTTTTATAGGTTTATTTTAGAGGAATCGGACTGCGAGATGCCAACGGATCGTGTCGCGAAGCTAAAACTCCGCTGCGTCCGCACTGCGCCCGCTCAGGATCGCGGCAGCCAGAATAGCGAGCACTGAGCCGATGGTGGCGGTCAGCACGTTCGTCGGCCCGAGGGAGAGGGCCGTGATGTTCAGTACATCGCCGATTCCTTCGCCAAGGCCAAAGCCGATCCATGAGGCCAGGATGAAAAGCAGCAGCCGCAGCCCGCCGCCCCTGAGCAGCAGGTGAGCCAGCGAAGCGTAAAAGGTTGCGAGAAGCAGGCCAAAGGCCAGTGCTGATGAGAAGACCACCGGTATCCTCTTTGTACGTGGATGGGACGCACTGTCTGGCAAGTCTACTCGGCGGGGGACTTCCCCGCAACCGCGAGCAGCACGACGCTGCGCGGCAGGGTTTCCGTGATAACCCGGGCGTCAAACCCTGCCTCGCGAAACGCGGCAGCAGGGTCGCCGGGAAAGGGGCCGCGCTGGCCGGTCACCTCGTACAGCCACTCCAGCGAGCGGGCAGCCGGCGTCCGCGCGGTGAGCAGGCCGTTGAAGACGATCACGAGCTGACCGCCCCGGCAGAGCACGCGGTGCGCCTCGCGTAGAACCTCCGGCTGGAGAATAAACGGGGTCGGGAACGTGCTCACCACTGCGTCGAACGCCCCGGCGGCAAAGGGGAGATGGTAGGCGCTGGCCCGCACGAGCTGCGGCGAGGCGACCCCGCGCCGCAGCAGCTTCCGGCGAGCGATGCGCCCCATGTATGGCGAGAGGTCCAGCCCGACGCTGTCGTAGCCGGCGCTTCGCAGATCAAGCTGGAGGTCGCCGGTGCCGTGAGCCAGCTCGAGGACTCTGCCGCCCGGCGGCCCCAGATGGAGCAGGGCGGTGCGCTGCCATGCGCGCCACTGCCCGAGTGACACAACCCGGCTGACAATATCGTACGTCCAGGCGAACTCGTTGTACAGCAGGCGGAAGCCGAAGCGGATCAGACCCCACCATACCCGCCGCAGCCTGCCAGGTGGCACGCTACTTGAGGTCTCCGAAGCTGATGAGCTGGATGAACTCGCTGTTCAGCGCCTCGCGCGCGCTGGGGTGAGTGAGCGCGGCAAGCTCCGCCTCACGCGGCTCCAGGTAGCCGGATGTGGCCCGCAGCTCGTCGTCAATCTCGGCGGGGTGGCACATCAGCTCGGTTACGCCTTCCGGCGTGTCGAGCAGGAGCAGGAGCAGATCTCCGAGAGTGGCCCGCTCGCCAAAGAAGCTGACATTCAGCCGGTCCGGCATCCGCACGCCGGCACTGCTCACGTAGCCCCTGATGATGTCGACCATTTCTTCGAGATAGGCTGTGTCCGGTGCAATGCTGACCAGCTCTGCGATCTTCGCTGCAACCTGCTCCGTGTCGTCGGGGTCGCCGGGCAGCGGATTGCGGATCGGGATGTCGAGCTCGTGCGCCAGCTTGACCATGAGCTTGATGATTGGCGGGTTCAGGTAAGTGATGTGGTGGTGGCTGTCGAGGTGGTCGGGCAGGCGGCCGGCGATCTCCTCAAAGCGTGCTACCTGTGCCAGCATCTCGCGCTCGACCTGAGTGATGTTCAGACCGGGCATCAGCCCGATCAGCGTGTCGCGCGGGTAGAAGCCGCCGCCCGGTGCGACGAGGTCGGGCACGTCGTCGGGCAGCGAAACGGGCTCACCTGCCGTCAGGGTGATGTGCAGCCCCAGCCCGAGTGCGGGCGCTTCGGCGATGGCCTTTGGCACCCACTCTGCTGCGGCGGGCATGTTGACCATCACGCTGGTCGAGGTGACGATGCCCGACTGGTGGGCCTTCAGAATGCCTCGTGAGGTACCGGGCGTATACCCGTAGTCGTCGGCATTGACAATGAGCTGCCGCAGCATCGTGGTGTCCTTTCAGTCACAGGGTAAATCGCCCTGTAAATAGCATACCGTATCAGGCTTCCCCGCGCAGTACGCGACCGGTGCGGTCAGGGTGGTCGCTGATGATCATGTCGACGCCAAGCTCGACCATCCGGCGGATGTCTTCGACCTCGTTGACCGTCCACACGTTGACCCGGTACCCTTCGCGCCGTGCCCAGGCCATGTAGCCAGCGTCCACCGACGAGAAGTGCGGGTGGCGGGCCTCGTGGCGCCCGATGACGGGCCGCGCCAGCCACGCCTTGGCCAGCGGGAGCGGCAGGTCGGGCGCATACAGGTAGCCAAGCGGCAGGCCAGGGGCGTGACGCCTGGCCGCGCGCAGTGCAAACGGGTTGAACGAAGAGAGGAGTACCCGCCCCGCGAGGTTGTGCCGGGCCACATCTGTGGCGACAGCGGCGGCCAGCGCCGCGTTGGTCGTTCCGAGCAGTGCGGTGGTTTTCAGCTCGACGTTGACGAGCAGCCGGTCGCCGATGGCCTCGAAGACCTCGTCGAGGGTTGGGATGCGCGCACCGGCGAAGTCCGGCGAGAAGTGTGAGCCGGCATCAAGCTCGCGCAGGGCTGCCAGCGGCATATCGGCCACCCTGCCGCTGCCATCGGTGGTGGCGTCGACAGTGGTGTTGTGGATCACCACAGGTATACCATCCGCCGTGAGCTGGACATCCAGCTCAACGCCGTCCGCGCCGAGGTCTGCCGCCGCGACGAACGCCTCGATGGTGTTCTCAGGTGCTACCGCACGCGCCCCCCGGTGCGCGAAGTTCAGCAGGCGCCCCTGGTAGAAGCTGGCGAGCGGCAGCGGGTTTGAGGTCATATCTGCGTCCTGGCGGGCTGCCCGCCGGCGAGACGGTGGCTCAAAACGCGTCTACAGCTCGACAAAGTAACTGGCCGCGGCGCGGTCGATGAGGTCTCTGCTCATCTCAAACGGGACTTCGAGATAGCTGGCGATATCTTTCATCTGGTCGATGAGGTCCCGCGGGTGGCTGCCGCGCAGCGGGCGGTTGTGCTTGATGTACCACTCCTGCAGCAGGTAGGCCAGCGCCTGGTCGTTGTAGGGCAGCCCGCGGCTGCGGGCCAGCCGGATGAAGATCTCGCGGTACTCCTCGAATGAGGGGTCGCCGATCTCGATCTTGTGCCGGATGCGGCGCAGGAATGCCTCGTCGACCAGCTCCGCCGGGTCGAGGTTGGTGGAGAAGACGACCATGACGTCGAACGGGATCTCGATTTTGCGCCCGTTTGCCAGCGTGAGGAAGTCAACACGCTTCTCAAGCGGCACGATCCAGCGGTTGAGCAGGTCGGAGGGCCGTACCTGCTGGCGGCCAAAGTCGTCGATGAGGAACATCCCGCCATTGGCCTTCATCTGGAAGGGCGCTTCGTAGTACTTATTAATCGGGTCATAGACGAGGTCGACTGTCTCCAGCGTCAGCTCGCCGCCGACCATGACGACCGGGCGCCGGATCTTAATCCAGCGCGGGTCCGGGCGGTTGGCTACCGAGCCCGTGCCCCGGTACACGTCCTCCTCCAACACCTCGTGGTTCATGCTGTCGTAGACGCGCACGATCTGGCCGTCGATGTCCACGGCGAAGGGAATATACATCGACGCGCCGAGGACAACCCGCCCGACACTCTCCGAGATCGCCGTCTTACCATTACCCGGCGGCCCGTACAGGAAGATGGACTTGCCGGAGTTGGCGGCGGAGCCGACCTTCTCGAAGATCAAGTCGCTGACGACAAGGTGCGACAGCGTCCGCTGGATGATGTCACGCGTGAC
This sequence comes from uncultured Anaerolineae bacterium, assembly GCA_964506005.1. Taxonomy (GTDB): domain Bacteria; phylum Chloroflexota; class Anaerolineae; order Aggregatilineales; family UBA3940; genus UBA3940. Next base: position 32,517 of record CAZDLX010000004.1, read on the forward strand.
GAACGTGCGCCGGTGCTGCTCGCGGATCGCCTGGTTGTAGCGGGCTAAAGGCACCGGCGCCGGGCCCGCGTACTGGGAGCGGTCGAGCGCCTCGCGGGCCTTCTCGATGCCCGAGCCGGTAATCACGTACTGGTACGCGCCTTCGCCGAAGCCGCCGCTGCCTCGCACCTCTACGAGTCTCTCGCGCTTGAGGAACTCCATGACGTGGTCGACGATGCCCGTGAACGGCAGCTTGATGCTCTCCGCCACGCCATAGCCAGATTTGAACCCGCTGAAGTACAGCACCTTGAGCACAAGCTCTGACAGGTAGTAGATGTTGAGCCCGGTGTCCTCGATGCTCTTGATCGGCGGCGGCTGCCAGTTCTCGCCGGAGCCAATACCGTACTGGTTCACGCCCTCGCCCTGCTGGGCGAACTGCTGGGAGAGCGTGCCGCTCTGGCGAATTGCTGCCTGCTGCTGGGCGATCTGCGCAGCCGTGGGTTTGATGCTGTTACTGGCCATGGAAGTGATCCTCGAGTATGCTGCCGACGCGTAGAATGTCCGCCTCTGTGTTATAGCAGTGTGAGGACAGCCGCAAGTAGGGATTACCCCTAGCGTCCAGGTGCTCGCGCAGAATCACACCTTCCGCCGCCAGCGCGCCCACCGCGGCGAGCGGGTCGCCGGGCAAGGCAAAGGTCACGATGTTGGCATGGCGGTTCTCATCGGCAGGGGTGATCACCTCGTAGCCACGCGCGGTCAGGTCCTCAATTGCGACGCAGCTCAGGTGGGACACCCACTGTGCGATGTTCTCCACGCCGAGCTCCAGCAGGAAGCCAACCGCCGCATTGAGACCGGCCAGCCCGACGAGGTTCGGCGTGCCGAGCCCGAAGCAGGCGGCACCGGGCTGGAGCGTCATGTCGTAATCGAGCCAGTGCTCCCAGCCCTCCACAGACGCCCCGCCTACGAAGATCGGCTGCATCACCTCGCGCACATCACTGCGGATGGCCATAAAGCCCTGGCCGGGTGGCCCGCAGAGCGCTTTCTGGCTGCCTGCGGCCAGCGCGGCAATGTTCATCGCCCGCATATCCAGCGGCACGATGCCTGCGGCCTGGATCGCGTCCACGATGAGCCAGGCACCGCGCCGCGCACAGTACTCGCCGAGAGCGACCAGGTCCTCGCGGCGGCCCGTGAAGAACTGCACGGCACTGACGGCGACCACCCGGGTGCGCTCGTCGAAGTGGGCGTCGAGGGCCTCCAAGGTGAGGCCGCCCTCCTGCGCCGGGACGACGTGCACGTCAATACCGTTGCGCTCAAGGTTCAGCCAGGGGTAGACGTTGGCGGGGAACTCCACGTCACACAGGATGACGCCGTCGCCGGGCTGGAGCGGCAGGCTCTGGGCGATCAGGTTGAGGGCGGTGGAGGTGTTCTGCACGTAGGCGATCTCGCCGGGTTCGGCGTTGGCCAGCGCGCCAATGCGCTCGCCGAGCTGCTGGAGCAGCGGCTCGAAGAGCTCGCCGAACATCAGGCTGCCGCGCGCAGCCATCTGCTCCGTCACATCCAGCATTGCGGCCTTGACCGGCGCGGGCAGCGGGGACATCCCGGCGTGGTTGAGGTACGCCAGTCCCTGCCCGGTCACTTTAAACTGGGCGCGGACAGACTTGAGATCGTAAGCGGGTGAAGCGGGGCTGGGCACTGGCACGGCTTTCTCCTGTGGTAGGGAACTGCTCTTCCGGCATTATATCGGCCCCGGATCTGCCGGACAAACCCGGCCTGCGCGTGCAGCCTGCCCGGAGTAGGGCATTCGTTGTGTGAAACGCGGCAACGTTCGCTACAATACGCACGACGCCATGTGACATGAGCCAATATGGCACTGAAATGACACGAATAGCGAGAACGCTCGCAGGAGCCGTGCATGCTGGAGCGAATTCACTGGTTAGGCCATGCCAGCTTCCGTATCGAGATTGCCGAACAAAGTCTGCTGATTGATCCG
>CAZDLX010000004.1:34495-50974 GCA_964506005.1 uncultured Anaerolineae bacterium
CAGCTTCCGTATCAATGGCCCACCGCACGACGACGGGCCCGTCATCTACATAGACCCCTGGCATCTTCCGACAGGTTCGCCGCCAGCGGATCTGGTCCTGATCAGCCACGATCACCCCGACCACTGCTCGGATGACGACATCGCGCGCATCTTCCGCAAGCGCACACTCATCTTTGGCAGCCAGCGGGTCGCCGAGCGGCTCAGGTGGCCGGTGCAGCTGTTGCGGCCCTGGCAGAGCGGGGCCAGCCCGTGTCACCGGTGCTCGGTGCGCGCGGTGCCGGCTTACACACCGGGGAGTGCGTATCACGATAAGAGCGCCGGCGGGCTCGGCTTCATCATCTCGGTGATGCACCACGACATCTATTTCGCCGGAGACACCGGCGTCATCCCCGAAATGGAGAAGATCGCCTGCGACATCGCGCTCCTGCCGGTCGGCGGCAAGCAGACCATGGGCTACGAGGAGGCGGCAGATGTCGCGCATCTCATCCAGCCGCGTTATGCCGTCCCGATGCACTACGGGCGTGAAGTGCCGGGAAGCCGCGACTACGGGCGGCGCTTTGTGCAGCTCGTGAACGGCGGCGTGCAGGGCGTTGAGCTGGCAATTGAGAACGACAAGTTGTACGTGTCGTCCTGAGGGTCGAGAACGGATACAAAAGGGCGCTGTTCAGCAGCGCCCTTTTCAGTTTCAGCGATTGCCGCGTCTGTCAGGCGGCTTTCTCCTCGTCGGGCCAACTGAGCGGCTTCTCGTTCTCTGATAGAATGATGGGCCGGCCCTCGCCCAGGATCGCCTCGCGGTTGATGACGACCTTGCAGATCTCAGGGCGCGACGGGATCTCGAACATCACGTCGAGCAGCGACTGTTCGATGATGGAGCGCAGACCACGCGCACCCGTCTCACGCTCGATGGCCCGCTTCGCAGCGGCCGCCAGCGCGTCTTCCGTGAAGACGAGCTCGACGTCGTCGAGGGCCAGCATGGCCTGATACTGCCGCACCAGGGCATTTCTTGGGCGGGTCAGGATGTCGATGAGGGTGGTTTCGTCGAGCGGGTCAACCGCCACCGTCACCGGCAGGCGCCCCACCATCTCGGGGATGATGCCGAACTCGACCAGGTCTTCGGGCTGGACGTGATGCAGCAGGTCCGCCTGCGTGTAGCGGGCGCGGCCCCCCGCGCTGTTGAAGCCGAGCGCACCCTTCGCGCCGACTCGCTCGGCGGTGATATCCTCGATGCCGGCAAACGTCCCGCCCACGATAAACAGGATGTTCGTCGTGTCGATTTGGATGAACTCCTGGTGCGGGTGCTTGCGCCCGCCCTGCGGTGGTACGTTGGCCAGTGTCCCCTCGATGATCTTGAGCAGCGCCTGCTGCACGCCCTCACCGCTTACGTCGCGCGTGAGCGAGGGGTTATCGCCGGTCTTGCGGGCTGTCTTGTCGATCTCGTCGATGTAGATGATCCCGCGCTCGGCACGCTTGATATCGAAGTCGGCAGCCTGGATCAGGCGCAGCAGGATATTCTCGACATCCTCGCCGACGTACCCGGCCTCGGTGAGCGCCGTCGCATCGGTGATGCAGAAGGGCACGTCGAGAATGCGGGCCAGCGTCTGGGCCAGCAGTGTCTTGCCGACGCCCGTCGGGCCCATGACGAGGATGTTGCTCTTGTCGATCTCGACGTCCAGCTGGCCTCCGGACTTGACGCGCTTATAGTGGTTGTAGACTGCCACCGACAGCACGCGCTTCGCCCGGTCCTGGCCGATCACGTATTCGTTCAGCCGGTCGTAGATTTCCTGTGGAGAGGGCAGTTCCTTGGCGAGGAAATCATCTTCCTCCTGCTGCGGGACGCCGTCTTCCTCGTTGAGAATATCCTGGCAAAGGTCCACGCACTCATCGCAGATGAAGACCCCTTCGGGGCCGGAGATGAGACGCCGGACTTCGCCCTGTGGGCGCCGGCAGAATGAACAGTGCTGGGGACCTCTCTGATCCGTTTGCATAGCTATCCGGTAGCTCCGCTACTTCTCGGGTGCGTCAAGCACGCCGTCGATCAGGCCGTACTCGACGGCGGCCTGAGCTGTCAGGAAGATGTCACGATCGGTATCCTCGGCGATGCGCTCCACCGACTGCCCGGTGTGGTGCGAGAGGATGTTGTTCAGACGCTCGCGCAGGCGCAGGATCTCCTTTGCCTGGATCTCGATGTCGGTCGCCTGGCCCTGCGCGCCGCCAAGCGGCTGGTGCAGGTGAATGGTGGCATTGGGCAGCGCAAAGCGGCGCCCCTTTGAGCCTGCGGTCAGCAGGACGGTCCCGAAGCTGGCAGTGAAGCCCACTGCGACGGTGCTGATCGGTGCCGTAACCTGCTGCATGGTGTCGTAGATACCCAGCCCGGCGTAGATCTGCCCGCCGGGGGAGTTGATGAACATCTGGATCTCCTTCTCCGGATCCTCACGGTTGAGGAACAGGAGCTGGGCGACGATCAGGTTCGCGATCTGATCGTTGATCCCGGTGCCCACCATGACGATGCGCTCTTTGAGCAGCAGGGAGAAGATGTCATACGCGCGCTCGCCGCGTCCACTCGATTCGATTACCATGGGGACGAGGTTCGTCGGGATTGTCGGGGCCATGTTCTGGCGCTCTCCTTTCGGTACTTCCGGGCGGATCATTACTCTTCCGGCTCTTCGGTCTCAGCATTGCCCGGCTGCTCAGTTACTTCTGCCTCACCGGTATCTACCACTACGTCGGTTATGTCTTCGGTGTCGTCCTCTTCGGCGGCCACAGCCGGAGCAGTGTCTACGTCCGCTTCAGCTAGGGGCTCCACCGGTTCTACGGCTGCTTCGCCCTCCGCCGCTTCCTCGACCGCGGCGGCTGGCTGCGCTTCGGCCTCAGCCTCAGGCTCGGGCTCCTCACGCTCGGGCTCGCCGACGGGCGGATCCTCGCCACGCGCGATGGCGATCAGACGGTCGATGGTCTTCTCGGCCAGGATGCGATTCGCAATCGAGCCGCGCATCTCAGCCGACGAGAACAACTGGCGGGCCAGCTCTGCCTGCGCGCCGTAGGGCAGGATCGCGGTCGAGATTTCGTCCTCGATGTCCGCATCGCTGACGCCGAGTTCTTCCGCTTCCGCGATCTCACCCAAAATCAGCGCCTGCTTGAGCTGGCGCTCTGCCTCGGGCCGCAGATCCTCGTGGAGCTGGTCGTCGTCGATCTTCTGCAGCCGCTTGTACTCCTCCAGGTTGAGCCCCTGCTGGCGGAGCTGCCGGTCGAAGTCTTCCATCAGCCGGTGGATCTGCTCGTGGAGCATCACCGGCGGGTAGGTGACTTTTACCAGTTCCTTTTCCAGCAGTTCTTCGAAGATCTGGTTGACGTACTCGTTGCGCTGCTCGCGCTCCATCGCCTGCTGGATCTGCTGGCTGATATCGGCACGCAGCTCTTCGAGCGTCTCAAACTCCCCGAGGTCCTTGGCAAACTCGTCATTGAGCTCGGGGGCGTTGTACTCGTAGACTTCCTTGCACTTTACTTCAAAATGCAGAGTCTTGCCGCGCAGCGTCTGGGCCACCTCTTCGTCTTCGTCGAACGAAATGTCAAAGGTGCGCTCGTCGCCGGCAGCCATGCCGACGACCTGCTGCGGGAATCCGGGCACGGGGTAGGTGGCCTCTTCCGCGATGCGAACGCGCACGTCCTCGCGGTTCAGCCAGGTGTCGTTGCGCGGTTCGGCTTCCTCGCCATCATCGCCAGCGGCATCCCCGGCTGCCTCTTCTGCGGCCTCTGCCTCCGTCGCCTCCTCTTCCTCGCCGCGCACCAGCGTGCCGAGGATGTCCAGCAGGGCGACGTCGCCCCAGTCAACGGCGCGCTCGGCGGGCTCCAGCGAAGCCTGCTCATCCTGCAGTTCCTGCAGTGCCCGGTCGACGTCCTCGTCGGTGACTTCGGGGGCTTCGTGCGGGATGCGGATGCTGCGGTAATCGCCGAGCTCGACTTCTGGGATGAGCGGCACGGTGTACGTCAGCGTAAAGGGGTCCTGTTGGAAATCGTCGAGCGAGCCTGGCGCGTACGGCTCGATGCCGCTCTGCTCCAGCGCATCGCGATACACCGACTGCCCAAGCTCCTCAAGCGCTTCTTCGAGGATGGCAGCTTCACCGTAGTACTGGGTGATAATCTGGTAGGGGGCCTTGCCCTTGCGAAAACCAGGGATGTTGACGTTCTTCGCGATGCGGCGGGCGGCGGCGCGCATTTCCTGCTCGACGCGCTCCTGCTCGACGGTTGCGATGAGTCTCGCCTGGCGGTCTTCTAGTATCTCGGTTTCGACTTTGACCACGTTTCTTTCCTTTGTAGCACTGCCTGTTGGATTATAGCATGCGCAAATTGCGGGATGCTATCGGCGGGCCGAGCAAGGCCGCTCTGCCGCACTTCATGAACCGAGGCTCTACACCGAACGTAGAGCCTCGAAAACGTTCATGGGGAAGGCGGGACTCGAACCCGCACGCCTCTCGGCACATGATCCTAAGTCATGCTCGTCTGCCAGTTCCGACACTTCCCCGCAACCGGCTATTATAGCTCACGAGAACGACCTGCCGCAACCGTTACGGGAATGCCTCGCGGACCCACTGCATGGGGTCGACCTTGACGCCATTGATGCGCATTTCCCAGTGCAGGTGGGCAGCGGTCGAGAGGCCTGTATTGCCAATCGTGCCGATCTGCTGGCCCCGGGTCACCGACTCCCCCGGTTCAACGAGTATGCTGGACTGGTGCCAGTAGCCGGTGTAAACGCCCCAGCCATGGTCTAGGATGGTCATGTAGCCGCGCACGTCGAGCAGCCCAGCATCGACCACAACGCCGTCGGCGGGCGCATAGATTGGCGTGCCTGCCGGCCCGCCGAGGTCCGCCCCGGTGTGGTAGCGGTCATATACATCGCTGTTGTAGGCGCGAATCGTTCCGAAGGCAGACGCCATGACCCCGGCAGCAGGCAGCGGGAAGGGCCCGTCGGCCCAGCGCCGCTCGGGGTTGAAGCCAGACATGCTGGCGTCGATGAATGCGTCCTCGCCCGCCACACTGGCGGCATCTTCCATCTTGGCGAAAACGTCGGGCGCGAGGCGGATCGTCTCGCGCGGGGGGTAGTTACCGTCGGCGATGGTGATGGCTCGTGTGAGGGTGGTCGCCGCGCCGCTTCCGTCGACGAAGGTTAACGTCAGCGGGTAGACACCCGGCGTCGTCCAGCGGTCCACGGCCAGCAGAGTCTGGTGCGTCGTGCCCTCCGACACGACCGGCCATTCCATGTCCATAAACGCTACCGTCAGCGTGCCCGGCTCCCGCGTCACGACGGTCAGCCCGCCCGTGCGCCCAACTTCGAGCGGGAGCGGATGCAGCCGCATCGAGGCCCAGGGAGCGGCGAGCGTGGCAGCGCCTTCGACCTCGGCGGGGGCATAGACTAGACGCCCGCCCGCGGCGGCGACGGTTGGGTTCGCTGCATTGTTAGCAAGCAGCAGCGCCGCGAGGTTGAGGTCGTGCGCGAGCGCCAGCCGCCACAGCGACGGCGCGCCCTCCAGCCGCGCGAGCGTTCCGCGCCCGCCCGCCGCCGAACCCGGAATGCGCACTGTCTGCCCGGCGACCAGGTTGGCCGCGTTTACGACTCCATTAGCCGCGCCGAGAGTCTGAACCGTGATGCCGTGCCGGGCGGCAAGGCTGAAGGGCGAGTCGCCCAGCCCGACGACGACCCGCTCCATAGCACCCCGCTCACGCGCCGACGGCGGGATCACGAGGCGCTGCCCGACGCGCGCCTCCTCGAAACTGCCGAAGCTGTTCGCCGCCCGGACAGCCGCCGGGCTCACACCGTACTGGGCCGCGATAACGTCAACGGTCTCGCCGGCCTGCACGACGTGCACGGTTACGCTGCCGGCAGCAGTGCCCTCCTGCGCAGCAGCGGGGTGTGCTCCGCCGAGCACAATCGCCAGCACAAGCATCGACAGCCAGAGAGTCGCGCGGTAGAGCGCTCGTTCAGTCTTCAAGGCGTTCAAACACCAGCTCGTCGCCGATTTCGACGGTTGCTAAGAGGTCAGGATTTGCCTCAAGAGTATAGCGTGCCGCCTGCGAGGGCACATAAACCGGTCGCCATGGCCGTGCGTGGACCGCGTCCACCACGCGGAAGCCGTCATCCAGCCAGATCGCGGCGATGGGAAAGCGCATGAACAGCATGTGGATCGCGGCGCTCGAACGGCTGGTGCGGTCTTCGACCAGCAGCAGGCCTTCGTCCGCCGGCAGGTGGCGACGGAACATCAGACCGCGCAGCCGGCAGCCGAACGAGTCACACCACACCACGCGAGAGAGCAGCGTGACCCCGTCACGCCGCCGGGTCAGCTTTCCGATCACGGGCATCACAGCACCTCACTGCGGGGAGGGGGATATGGGAAACCATCAGAAGGGGATGTCCTCGTCGGTGGGTTTGCCCAGCCACTCGACTGCCAGCCGCGGCAGGTCGGCCATGCGTCCGCGATAGACGGTGCAGGCGGGCAGCGAGTTCAGGAACAACTGCCCGTACCGCTTGCTGATCACGCGGCGGTCGAAGATCGCCACGACGCCCCGGTCATCCTTGCGGCGGATGAGCCGCCCGAAACCCTGGCGGAAGCGCAGGATCGTCTCGGGCAGGGCATACTGGTCGAATGGACTGTCGAACTGCTCGCTGCGGGCGGCAAAAAGCGGGTCGCTCGGCACGCTGAAAGGCAGCCGCACGATGACCAGCACGCTGAGGTCCGCGCCGGGCACGTCCACGCCCTCCCAGAAAGAACGGGTCCCGAGCAGCACCGCCTTCTCCGTCGAAACGAAGCCCTCCAGAAGCTGCGAGCGGCTGGAGCCGTCGCTCTGGTCGAACACAGTGATCCCATCGCGGGCCAGCTCGTCGCTGATGGCGTTGGCCGTCTGGCGGAGCTGGGCATAGCTGGTGAACAGCACCAGCGTGCGGCCCTCCGTGGCGCGGCACAGGTCGATCAACCCGCGTTCGATTGCCGCCTGGTAGCGGTCGCGGTCACCGGGCTCAGGGATGTCGTTGACGATGTAGAGCAGGGTATTGTCCTCGTAATCGAACGGCGACTCGACCACCGCTTCCTCGGCGTCAGCGGCCCCCAGCCGGCCGCGGATGAAGTCGAAGGAGGCATCGGTGCGCAGCGTGGCGCTGGTCATGACGATGGTCCGCTTCTGGTGCCACAGATACTTCTCGACGAGCGGCCCGACCTCAAGCGGTGCTGCATGTACGGACACGCTACCACCCTCCGGCTGGAACTCCGCCCAGTAGATCATGTTGCCGTCGGGCTGGCTCACGATCTCGTTGAGGCGCTCGTGCAGCTCGGTTAAGTGGCGGGCCGCCGATGCCATCCCTGCGACGAGGTCGTCGAAATTCTCGATATCGTACTCGATCAGGTCGTTGAGCCCGCGGGCAAGCTGGACGATGGCCTCGGCGATGGTGCCGGTGAACTGGCTGAGGTTGTCCCACGCCATCTCAACCTCGGTCCAGGCCGGCTGGCGGCGCAGCTCGTCGAGGATGCGGATCTGCGCCGTGTACTCACTGTGCGAAACGCTGGTGTGGTCCTTGAGAAACTGCTGCAGTGTGGCGAAAAGACGGTCTACGTGCACATTCATCGTGCGCGAGGCGTCCAGCACGCTGTGCACGAACTCGGTCAGCGTGCGGTGGAAGCCGTCCGGGATGACATCGCGGGTCTGAACGAGCAGGTCGCCCATTAAACCCGTCTTCTCGGTGCCGAGGTCGCCGACCTGCCGCTTGATCGACTCAGGGTCGGTACGGAACGTCATGCTGCTGGTGACAGCGTCCTCAAGGTGGTGAGCCTCGTCCACGATCAGGTGCTCAAAGGGCGGCAGGACGCGCCCCTCCGTCGCGATGTCGGAGAGCAGCAGCGCGTGGTTGACGATCAGCAGGTGGGCGCTCTCCGCCTCACGGCGTGCTTTGAAGAAGGGGCATGTGCCGCCCATCTGCGAGAGGCAGCGCTCCATCGTGCAGCCCTCGTCTTCGGCGCTGAGCCGGTTCCACAGGGCGGCTTCCACCGCGCCGCGCAGGGTGATCTCGCTGCGGTCGCCGCTCTGGTTCTGCGTTAGCCAGACGAGCACCTTGGCGAGAATGTGCATCTCTTCGGGCGAGGTCGGTCCGCGCCGCCGCAGCGCGGCCAGCCGCCGTGGGCAGAGGTAGTTGCGTTTGCCCTTCAGCGCGGCGGCTCGCACCGGCAGGCTCAGCGCCTGCTGGAGCATCGGGATGTCTTTGTTGAGCAGCTGCTCCTGCAGGTTGATGGTGTTCGTGCTGATGACCACCCGCGCATCGTTCCGAGCGGCAAACGTCGCCGCCGGGAGCAGGTAGGCCAGCGACTTGCCGACGCCGGTGGGTGCTTCGATGAGCACGTGGCGACCGTCGTTGAAGGCCCGCGTGACGTGCTCCAGCATGTCGAGCTGCTGCGCGCGGAACTCGTAGCCGTCAAACGCCTGGGACAGCGCGCCGCCGGGCCGGATGTGCCCCCCAATCTCGCCGGAATCGACGGGGCGCGGCTCCAGGCGCGGGCGGAGCTCCGGCAGGTGGTCGCGCGGCTCGCCGAACCACTCGCCGAGCTCGGCGGAGTCGCCGCCGGAGCGGCGCTGCGGACCGCTGAACACCTCGCGGGAGCGCGCCTGCATTGCCGCCTCGAAGGCGAGCGCGCCGTCCCACTCGACGTGCTTGCCGAGCCGCACGATCTCGGCGAGCACGTCGAGCGGCAGCGCCAGGATGCGCTGCCACAGCTCAAGGTAGAGCAGCCGGTGGCGGTGGGCATCGCCGAGCGCGGCGTGTGAGCGCATCAGGTCCATGCTGTTCGCGGGGTTGTCGATGGCAGTGCTCGGCGTCTCAAGCCCGAGCATGGCCGACAGCGACCGCAGATTGTAGCGCGGGGTGCTGGGCAGCATGACCGAGGCGAGAACGTATGTGTCTACCGCGGCGTTCGGCGTGCGCAGGCCCGCTGCCCGCAGGAAGCCGAGATCGAAGTTCACGTTGTGCCCGACGAGCGTCGCGCTCCCGATGAACGACCGCAGGTCCGGAATCACGTCGCGGATGCTTGGCGCACCGGCGACGACTTCATCCGAGATGCCTGTGAGCTGGGTGATGAAGTCCGAAATCGGGGTCCCGGGGTCGACGAGGGTCTGGTACTCGCCGAGTACCTCGTCTCCCTGGAATTTGACGGCGCCAATTTCGATAATGCGGTCGTAGCTGGGGTTGAGACCGGTGGTCTCAAGGTCAATGGCGACGAGAACGTCGCGCATGGCACATGCCTTTCTAGCCGTGGCAGCGGCGAACGGCCTAATCGTAGCGGAAGCGTGGGCGGCGGGCAAATCTGACGGGGGAGTCTTACCGCCAGATCACAACGCAGTGTTCCTCCAGCGCCGCGAGCAGTGTGTCGTAATCTTCGATAGCATCCGGGGTAATCATAATGGTCTGCCGGAAGCCCTGACCGTACACCAGCCCCGGCAGCCGGTTGAGCGGCGAGAGCCCTTCGTATACGCTGATGCTGGCGATCTCAATGTGAGTGTCTGTCTCGCCGCTTGCCTGGGCAAAGACGATCACGCGGTCGATGTCCTCCCAGGGGACGAGGCGCTTCGGCAGCAGCATGCGGTTGATCAGCAGCCCGTCTTCGGTGACGGCGATCTCGGCGACGGCGACCAGCGCGCTGATGGCGACGTACAGCAGGAACAGCAAGCCGAGGAACTCGAAGACACCCACCGTGGGCGAAATGAACCACCCGCAGAGCCCGACCATCACAAGCATGATGAGCGGCAGCCACAGCCGGAGCGCGGGCCGCTTAAAGCGGTGGTGAGACAGCACGGGGCTATCGCTGCCAGGTGGGCCAGGGTTTCTCATGCAGCGGCGGAGCGTTCCGATTGTCGATGACAGGGCAGTAATCCTGCCAAGAATGTAACCCAGAACGGTGCCCCATGCTATGACGCGCAGGTGGGGGCCGATTAGGTATTGCGGCAAACGCTGTGCTAAACTGAACGATGTAATGGAAGGGGAAAAGTCTGCATGGCGGCTCCTGACATTCCCACAGGCCGGGCATCCCAGATTACGCTGCCCACACGCCCACCCGAAGCCTGCACCGTCCTCATCGTCGACGACGACGAACGCATCCTGGAATACTTCGGGCGCATCCTCTCACGAGACGGATACCGTATCGTTACCGCGAGCAACGGCTTCGAAGCGCTGGCCCGCGTCCAGGACTCCGAGCCGGACGTGGTGGTGCTCGACGTCATCATTCCGGGTCTGAACGGCATCGAGGTGTGCGAGCGCATCAAGCAGGACGAGGGTACCCGCTTTCTTCCCGTCATCCTTGTGACGGCGGCAACGGACCGCGACCGCCGGGTTGAGGGGCTCGTTGCCGGGGCGGACGAGTTCCTCGACAAGTCATTCCAGCCGCTCGACCTCAGCGTGCGCGTCCGTACGCTGCTGCGCACCAAGCAGCTCTACGACGAAGTCGAGGCGCAGCGGCGGCAGCTTGAGCAGCGCGTCGAGCAGCGCACACAGGAGCTGCGGGCCGCTAACGAACGGCTGGAAGAGCTGAACAAGGTGAAGGGGCGCGTGCTGGCTGTCGTATCGCACGAGCTGCGCACGCCCGCAATGCAGGTGCGGACCGCCGTCAACTCGCTGCGCGAGCCCGGCGCCTCGCCGGAGCAGCAGGCTGTTCTGTGGCAGCACATCGACGAGGCGTTTGCGCGGCTCGAGCACCGGCTGGGCGAGATCCGCGAGTTCAGCGATCCGCTGGCGCTGAAGCTCAGCCTCACCTCGGTCGCCGACGTCGTTCGCGGCGCGGTGGGGCAGGTGCACCGGCTGTGGCCCGCGGAGATGCTGCGCATCCGGCTTGACGTGCCGCCGGGGCTGCCGCCGGTAGAGATCGACTCCCAGAAGATGATCCGGGTACTCACCCGCCTCATCGACAACGCTGTCAAGTTCGGTGAAGGCCAGCCGGTCGACGTGGTGACGTCAGCGGTTAACGGCTACGTCACCGTCGCCATCCGGGATTACGGGCCGGGCATCCGCGCCGAAGACCTGCCGCGCCTGTTTATGCCGCTGGAGCAGGGGGATAACAGCTCGACTCGCGAGCACGGTGGCTCGGGGATGGGCCTCTCGCTTGCCCGGATGATCCTCGAAGCCCACGGCGTTGAGCTGCACGTCGAGACAGAACTAGGGCATGGCTCCACGTTCTGGTTTGCCCTGCCGGTGGCGGAGTTCTAGCCGGCGCGTGTTCGCAATGCATCGGCGATGGCGCGGCGCATCTGCTCGTGGTGGGTGCGGTCGTGCTCGGCGATGAAGGCCACCAGCTCGCCAAACTTGGAGGGGCCGAAGATGGCATCGCGGGCAGGCTCGTCCCACGCCTCAAGCGGCAGGCTCCTGAGCCAATCTACGGTCTGCAGCCGCCGCGCGACGAAGACCTGAAACGCTGCCTCAAACGTCACGCGCTGGTACGTCTGGCCCCCTGCCCACGGGTCCAGGTTGGCAGACAGGAACGGGTTCTCCTCGTGCAGCACCCGCGCCAGCCGGGCCTGTTCCTCAGCTTCGTGGTCTCGCAGGTGGCACACGATGTCTCGGGCCGACCACTCATCATCGCCGGGGCAGCACTCCAGCACCTCGGGCGGGTGCGGGCGGCGCAGCGCATCGATAGCCGCCGGGGAGGCGGCGAGCCGGTGCAGCAGCGCGGCAGGAGCTTTCGCCCCGTTCTCGGGCAGACCGTCCAGCGAGCCGGCGAGCACCCAGTCGACGAAGTCCTCGTAAGTACCCCAGCCCGCCAGCGTGATGTCCTCGCCGGGCGGAGAGCTACCCGCATCGCTGATCCAGTACGCGTGCAGCCCGGCAGCGACGGCAGGCACGATGTCAGCCTCCCAGTCATTGCCTGCCATCAGCGCTTCGCCGGGCTCGACGGCGAGCCGCCACACAATCTCGGCGTAGTATTCGGGCCGGGGCTTGCCGAAGTGCATGGCCTCCAGCGTCGTGACGAGGCTGAACGGGTAGTCCTCCGGCGCGACGTTACCCCAGCGCATCCGGTGGTGGATCGCCGCTTCGGGGAGGCCCGGATTTGTCGCCACGACGACACGCTTCCGCTGCGCGAAGAGGAAGTCGAGCAGGCGGCGTGAGGCCGGGCGTGGCTGGATCCAGCCGTTCAGCGCCTGGTAGGCGTCGCGGTAGAACGAACCGAACAGATCCTCGAGTGCCTTTCGCTCGTGACGCCCGTCGGCGGCGAGCTTCTCCATGAGGCGGTCGTAGAGCGGGCGCGTCGGGTCGTCCTCGTTGAGAGTCTCCACGAAGGTGCCCATGATGCGGTTGACGAACTGCTGCGGATCGTCAAAGCCCGCTGCGTGCGCGCCCAACCGCTTAAGGTAGGCCGGAAAGAAGTTGTCGGTATCGGTGAGGATGAGCGTGTCGTCGAGATCGAGTAGAACGGCCTTGATCATTCATCTGCCTCATGCGAGAAGAAAAGCCCCAGGCCAGGGCGCTCGGCAGCACACTTCAGACAGCCCACGTAGGGGTCCTCTATCTCAGTGCCGTGCTTGGCGCACCACGCTCTCACCGAGACGTGGCGACCAATGCCCAGGATGCCGGGTTTGATTTCTGCCTCGAGCTGTAGGTGCGGGCTAGCATTCGCCTGGAGGATGTCCGGGACAGGGCAGCGTTCGCAGTCGCGCGGATGCCACCGCCCGCTGCCACTCTGAGCCTTGATCAGCCGGCACTCCTGGCGGCTGCGGCCCCGGTGGAAGTCCTCGTAGTAAAACTTGCATTCCCGTCCTGCGGGTGTGCGCATGATGCCTGTTTCTAGCTTGGTGTGCGGCAACCCAGCCAACCACTGCGCTGCTCGGAGATTATAGGCGATCCGGCAGCGGATTTACACGCAGCGGAGGACAATGACGTAAAGAGTCAGCGGCCCCTGAGCTGTGGGAGCCAGGGGCGCTGAGGGCCATAGCGGCAGGGTCTACACGCGAGTGAGGTACTCACCCGTGCGGGTGTCGATGCGGATCACATCGCCGACGTTTACGAACAGCGGCACGGTGACTTTGAGGCCTGTCTCGGTGACCACCTGCTTGGTCGCGCCGGTCGCGGTGTCACCGGCAATGGCCATCTCCGCCTCGGCGACGCGCTGCTCCACCGAAGTCGGGAGCTCGTAGTCGAGAAGCTCGTTCTCGTACGAGGACAGCTTGATCTGCTGGTTGACCTGGAGATAGCGCACGTCGTCGCCAAAAACGTCAACCGGCACCGCGGGCTGCTCGTACGTCTCAATGTCCATGAAGTGCAGGAAGCCGGAATCCTCGTACAGATACTCGACGAGGCGCGTCTCCAGCCGGATATCCTCGACGCGCTCGCCGGAGTTGAAGGTCATCTCGCGAACCGTGCCCGAGCGCAGGTTGCGCACCTGCACGCGGATCGTAGCCTTGCCGCGTCCGGGCTTGTGGTGGTGGTAATCCAGCACTTTGTAAAGCTCACCGTCTGTGGTGAATGTCACTCCGCGGCGGAGGTCGTTGACGTCAATCATGGTAAACCCTGTCTCCGTGCTATGAGGCGGCATATCGTTGGCTCAGGGGGGCGATTATAGCGTGTCGCCATAATGTCAAGCAACAGCGACGCTGGCCCGCGACACGGCGTGCTCCGTTGCGACACGCTTCCGCAGTGCGTTATAATCCGCAACGCTGTGCAGCCCTCATGCCGCGGAGAGCACAGCAAGCGGCACAGACGACAAGATGGAGGCGGGCCCCGGTGGTTCAGCGCAAAACCCAGACGGAACAGTACTGGGTTGAAGACTTCCAACTAGACCAGCAGGATATCGAACATCTCTTCAACGTGCTACTCGAACGAGAGACTCCGCTCTCTGCCGACGAGATGGCACTCGTGCTGGTCCGGTACAGGGTGCAGCAGGAAGAAGAACGGCTCGCCAACGCGACCGCGCCCGGGCACATCTACAAGCCGGAACGCGACTACGAGGTTGGGGACGCAATCACGCTGCCGCAGTTCAACCAGGCGCGCGGCAAGGTGGTCGGCAAGCGCGCCGGGCAGAATCCGGACGATGGTCAGTTCTCGGTGATCACCGTCGAAGTGGAGGGCGGGCAGCAGTACGACATCGCCGCCGCGCTTGAGTCCGAGCATTCCCTCAACCTGCTGGAAGAAGAACTCGTCGAGGAAGAGGAAGACCTGCTCTCGCCCGAGGAGCTGTTCATCGAGTATGGCGGCTACGTCGCCGACGAGATCTCCGAACGGCTCGCCACACACGACGACCTCGTGAGGCTGGCGGGGCGCTGGTTCCCGCGCTCGCTGCTGGTCAACATCAACGTCGGGCATCTGAACCTTGCGGAAGCGGTGCTCGACATTGCAGGAGGTGGCCCGCTCTCGACGCCGGAGATCATCGAGCAGATCGGCATGCTGGAAGGCGTCAACTCCCGCCTGGCCGAGTTCTCGCTGAACTACGCCCTGCAGGAGGATGGCCGTTTCGACGAGGTTGGGCCGGCGGGGCAGGTGCTGTGGTACCTCAACCGCATGGAGCCCGAGGGCGTCCGCGTGATGCCGGAGCGCCTCGAGATAGACCCCATCGACTACCCCGAAGATGTGCTTACCCCCGAACTGCGCGAGCTGGAGCTTGAGATTGAAGACGAGCACTCGCGTATTCCGGTACAGCGCGGGTACATCCCGGAGCGGGCCGATCTAACGCTCGCGTACCCACACCGGACTTCGGGTACACTGCCGCTCTCGCACAAGCTGCGCCGCATGTTCCCGACGGCTTACGAGGCTCCCCGTGTGCGCTTCACGATCCTCGACGAGCAGACGGGGGACGAGATTCCCGCCTGGG
The DNA here is from genome assembly GCA_964506005.1 of uncultured Anaerolineae bacterium. Taxonomy (GTDB): domain Bacteria; phylum Chloroflexota; class Anaerolineae; order Aggregatilineales; family UBA3940; genus UBA3940. Next base: position 49,315 of record CAZDLX010000004.1, read on the forward strand.
TTGTGCGGCAGGGCGGCTATGTCTACGGCCTCGGCGACTGGTTCGAGCGGAACGAGATCCCGGTTGGGGGCTACCTGGCCATCGAGCAGACCGACGTCGACGGGCAGGTGAAGATCTCCTTTGCCGAACGCAGCCCGCGCAAGGAGTGGGTGCGGACGGTGGTTATCGAGGGTGATCAACTGCGGTTCGACAACCAGCAGGCCACCATCGCCTGTGAGTTCGACGACCTGATGATTATTAACGTCGAAGATGAGGCGGCCCTCGAAGCCCTGTGGACGAAGCTGCGCCAGCGTGACGCGGCCTTCGAGGACATTGTGCTGATGGCAGCTCGGGCCCTGATGGCCAACAATCCGCAGGGCAACATTCATGCCAAGACCCTCTACAGCGCGGTCAACTTGCTTGAGCGGTGCCCGCCGGGGCCCATCTTCGCCTATCTGGTCCTGTCGTCCCAGTTTGAGCACGTCGGCGGGCCTTACTGGCGGCTGGCCGAAGCCGCCGCCGAGGGCTAAGCCCAGCCATCTCGTCTCTTTAACAGCGGGAGGATAACCCACTGTGCCAAGACCTATAGCGAGGCCTTCTGAGCTCCGCAAGCCCACGATGGCCACCCGCTTTTTCATAGACTACGAGTGGTGGCAGCAGTCTGGGAAAGACATCCGGGTTGATATTCAGCAGATCTGCAGTGAACTGGGCCAGGACGTGCTTGAGCTTGGTTCGGAAGCGGAGACTTACGACTGGATCGACCCCGAGACCGCCCAGGTGCAGCCCGTCAGCGGGGTGCTGTACCCCTTCCTGCGCCAGTGCGGCAGCCATCCGGATTTTGTAAACGACCGCATCCCGCTGACCGAAGCCGTGTTCCGGGCGCTGCTGGCAGCCGGCAACCGCCCGATGACCCCGCCCGAACTCGCCGCCCGGACCGGGCGACCGGCAGACACGATCCTGCGAACGCTCTCGGGCAGGCAGGTCTACAAGGGGCTGCGCCCCATCGACGAGTAGTGTTTCAGGCGGGCGGAAGTGAAACCTCCCGCCCGCAGGCGCATCCAATAAGCATGCAACCGAGACACGCTGAGCCACCTCCGGCTCGGCGTTTTTCATGGAGGAGGTCGTGGTGGCAGAGGAACTGGGAACCGTCGTGATACTCGACGTGCCGTACGAGCAGGCGGTGGCGCAGGTCACGGAGGCGCTCAAGGCGCAGGGGTTCGGCGTGCTGACGCGCATCGACGTGCAGGCGACGCTCAAGGAGAAGCTGGGCGAGGACTTCCGCCCGTACGTGATCCTCGGGGCGTGCAACCCGCCGCTGGCGCACCGCGCGCTGAACGCCGAGCCGGTAATCGGGGCGCTGCTGCCGTGCAACGTCACCGTCGAGCAGGCGGAGGTGGGCAGCCGGATCGTGCTGGTCAACCCGCTGGCGATGCTGGGGGTAGGGGCGCTTGCCGGTAACGACGAGGTTCTGGCGGTTGCGCGGGAAGCCGCGACGCGCCTTGAGGCGGTGGCGGCGGCACTGCGCGGGGTGAGCGAGCCTTCTAACGCCGATTAAACGCCACCGGGTTGACGCCCGGGGCGCGGTTGGCTAGAATGCAACATGGCGGAGCAAGAGTGCGCCGCTATGCCCCCGTAGCTCAAAGGATAGAGCAACGGTCTTCTAAACCGTAGGTTACAGGTT
>CAZDLX010000005.1:0-50147 GCA_964506005.1 uncultured Anaerolineae bacterium
CATAGGGCGGCGAGTTGTGTCCCATCATGTCGAGAACATGACTGCCACTGACCGAGTAGGAGGCGATGCCAAGGGCATAGTAACCTGGCGTCTTGATGGTGCCTACGACCTCCTCAGTCGGCGGCAAGTTGTACGCCGCTTGGTTGTTCTCGGAACCGCCTGCAGTGACCCATTTGGAGCCATCCCAGTACAGTACGTACAGGTCGTAGTCCTGATTCGTTGTCGGCCAGGCGTTCCAGCGTAGAACCTCGTAGAGAAAAGTGCCTGCCTGGAGATAGCCCAGCTCGTTGACTTCAGCACCGTTCGTATCGAACTCATGCCAATCATCGCCGTCTGTGTCCCGGAAGACGCCATCCCAGTGATACTGGGCCTGGTTGCCTGCCGCCTGAACGTACACCGTGCCGTAGTTCGTGCGGGCGTTGTTCACGGCGTTTGACACCGGCCCCGTTCCGTCTCCGGCCTCGGTGTTATAGAAGCCCATCGACGACGAGATGATGTCGTGGTCGTTTTGCGCCAGCGTGCTGATGTAAGACGCCATCTGTACTGCAGTGCTCGGCGAAGCGAACGTCAGCGATGCGCCAGGCGCCATGTCATAGATCACTTCGGCCACAGCGGTACCATGCCGGCTGGAGTTATCCAGCGTGCCGTAGGTACCAATGCTCGCCGGCAGCTCTCCCAGAGAGCGGGCAGTTGTGTAGTCCTGGAAGCTGTCTAAGACGGCTATGTTCACGCCCTGCCCGGTAAACGACTGCGCGTGCCAGTTGTGAGCATTAGAGGCACTCACACCCTGGGAGGTAATGGAACCCGCCAGAGCCGGCGCGCCAGCCGCGGGGACATCGTCGCCAAGAGGGAAGACCTCCGCAGGCCGCTCCACGATCACCACGCCGGGCAGTGCGCCAAGCTGCGGGAGTGCAGGGACGGGTATCCACAGGTCAATCCACTGCTCGTAGTGCGCGGTGACCTCGCCGCCCAGCGACGGCAGCGCCTGGATGATGGCTTCGGCGCTGACTGTGCTGTCAGCGGTGACGCTCACCAGGATGCGCTCGCCATCCAGGCTGAATTCCTGGCTTATCAGCGGGCCTCCGGCTCCGCCACCCGGTGTCCCCCAGCGATCGTGGAGGTCGTCCACAGCGCTCGACAGGCCAGGACGGCCCGGCTGGCGAGCCGGAAGCTCGGCTATCGGCGCATCCGGCGGTGGGGGCGGCGGCGGCTCCTGGGCCTGCGCGGGCTGGATCGCCAGCACGAATACAAACAACAAGAACAGGATAATTGCCCAACGTGCAGCGGGACGTCGCTGCCTTTCAAAAATGCTGTTAGTGGCTTTCATCTTCTCTCTCGCTTGGAAGTGGTATAGCGACCGCCGGTTCTGTCACGTACTCAACGTACGGCAGGCCAGCCAGATCATAGAGACGATCAACGGGCACCCAGACATCAAACAATGACTCATAGTTGGCTAGAATTTCACTATCGAGTGCTAACAGGTCGGCATTCACCTCCTCGACTGGATACCCGTCTGAGACTTTTGCAGTCACGAGCACCCTGCTATCTTCGACCGGCAGCCCGCGATCTATCGCGTATTGCACAGCCGCATCCGGTGAGTCGTCCCACAGGCCACGCAGTGTTCGCAGAGCTTCGCTGACGGCCAGCCCTTCGCCTTGAGGATCGGTTTCCCTGGGCGGCGGCTGGACATCCTGATTCGCCGGAACGTCGGGGGTTTCCGGGGGGGCAGCCTGCGTATCCGCCGGCTCAGGCAAAGGAGTTGCGGGATCCTGGCTCGCAGCCTGGCTGCAACCCGCAAGAAAGCACAAGCTCGCCAGGCTGATTACGATTATCAACCAGCGTGTTAGGCTGCGCACCGTCATACTCCCTGAACCGAAGGCTATTAAGGCACAATGGTTTGGCACCACGCCAGGCTTGGCGTTCCTCGCCGGGGCTTTCCGCCACCCCATCGAAGGCATCAGATTTGCACTGGCGCAAAGACCGGGATCCCACAGCGGTCTCGATGTGGGCAGTAGAATCAGCTAGTTGGCTATGTGGTTTGCTGCTTAACAGTCGAGGCGTCGATCAGCTTCCGGCACAGTGGGTTTCGTACGAGGTCCATGGTAGTCCAACTGCGCAGAAATGTCTAGCTGCCTTAACGGCACACTGGAGAGTGCATGACAAAAGCTCAACGTACCGGCGGCAGGTGAGCAGGCCGCAGCTGTCGCGGCGAGGCAGGTCGTCGAAGGCGCGGCTATTTGTACAACTTCACATACATATCCCAGCCGTCCTGCAGGATAAACTCGTAACGGTAGCCGGCGAGAAACTCGGCAAACGTGTCCGGAGTCCAGGTGACGTAGTCCAGCGGGTGCGGCGGGCGATTCGTCACATCCGGCGTGGAGATAATCGCGAACTGCCGCATCGAGGAGTGGATGGTCTCAAGCAGCCGCTGCGGTTCCGGGATGTGCTCGATCACCTCGTGGCACACGACGACGTCGTACATCTCGCCCGGTTGGATGTCCTCGAACGAGCGCACCTCAAGCCGCAGCTCGCCTGCCTCGTAGCGCCTCATCAGGCCGGTGCGCCCGACGCCGGCCCGCGCCAGCAGCCGGCGCGGGTGCCTCAACAGCCCCGGCCCGTAGATGCGGTACTCGGCGGCCCGCCGCCCCAGGCTGATCGCAAATTCGTTGGTGTCGATGCAGGTGACGTCGAGCCCGCGCCTGAACATCTGGAAGGCGATCAGGCCATCCCCACCGCCGATGTCCAGCGCCGTGCCGCTTCCCGGCAGGTGGCTGAGCACCATATCAACCCGGCTGCGATAGCCGTAGGTGTCGCGCCGGTACCAGGCCCAGTGGTACGCGCCGCGCTTCTGGTACTTGTCGAAGGTCTTGTCAGCCATCGGTGTGCCTGTCTACATTGAAGAATCGCATGCCGAGTCTAGCCGGGCATGTCCGGCTACACCACCCGCTCCGGCACGTGAGCCTATTCCGGCGTGTGGTGGACTCTTGCAACCGCGATCACATGCAGCTTGAGGACTTCCAGGAGGCGCGGTCGGAGTGCCGCATCTCGCTCCGTATGTGGCGAGCAAGTTCGCGCTGACGGGCTTCTCAGACGCCCTGCGCGCCGAGCTGGCCAACAACGGTATCGCGGTAAGAACCGTCATCCCCGGGCTCATGCGCACAGGATCGCACGTGAATGCCTGCTTCGAGGGCACGGGCCGATCGCCATGACTGAATTGCCGGGCCAAGCGGAGAAAACACACACCACAGGCGGGGCCGTCCAGGTCCCGCGTTGCGTATAGGACCGCAGTACCAGGGCGCGTAAGTTGATTTATGAAAGGTTCATGAATTCTTTCCCGCGCGGTGTCCAGACCCCTTGACAACCCCTTGCTTCCTGAATATGCTGATTAATGCGATGATTTAAGTATGAATTAAGGAAGTGTCGTCGGCGTTGGTCGGGCGCCTGACGGTACCGATGTAATCCGACCGAGAAGGAGATCTTACGTAAGCAGGTCGGCTGGCTGGCTCGTCGGTATTGGCGGATGATCTCAACACCAATTTCACGTATCCATGTAATTCTGGTTACTCACGAGTGTACCGAGTAGACGCACAACCGATCAGTGGTAGTGTCCTAGGAACAGCGGCACTGGTATCATCTCTCGTTCTGTCGTGAATATCCGACTACGAGCACGTTGACCTCCCGCGATCGTACACCTCCGCAACATTCCTGGGGCGCGACCATCCATAACGTCAAACGTCAACTCAATAGGCCTGAGCTGTATGTCGAGCAACAACGACATGGCAGTTAGTTAAGCCTACTTTCGTTACATGTAGCTGTTCCGGTATCTAGCTGTGTTGTAGCGCCTGGCTGCTGTGCCGTGGGCGATTTCATTCGTTAAACCGTTATTGGTGCGCGCCGCTGGGGGATGAGATGTTTAAATTACGGTTGCTCGTTGCACTCACCATCTGGTGGCTGTTCCTGTTCTTTAACGTCGAACGTATGGACTCGACGCTCAACCTCACACCGGTGGTCTACGTCCTCGTCCCGGTCGCCGCCGTCATGACGGTCCTCATCAAGCAGATCTCGACGAAGAACGCCCTCTATACAATCGCCCCTGCCCTGATCGTGTACGCCGTCATGAAGCGGCTGCTCGGCTTCACCCTGCTGGAGCGTTCGCTCGCCGTGACCTTCACCGAGATGACGAGCATCGTCATCACGCTGCTGCTCGTGCGCGAGGTGCTCATCGCCCTTCAGGACTTCGAAGACACCATCGACCACATCACGTTCCGGCAGCTCGGGCTGCCACCCCGCGTATACGAGTCGCCTGACGCCGAGGATCTGTACCGCGAGGTGAAGCGCAGCCGCCGCTTCCAGCACCCGCTGTCGCTGCTCGTCATCAAGCCCCAGCTGGACGCCAGCAGCGTCCGCTTGAATGACCTCATGCTGGACCTCCAGCGGGCGATGTCCGCGCGCTACTTTCAAGCGCGGTTAGTCAAGTTTCTATCGGAGGAGCTGCGAGATACGGATCTCGTCGCCATAGACGGCGACGATTTTGTTGTGCTACTCCCCGAGACCTCCGAGCAGGACGCCAGCGACATCCTGGGGCGGCTCGGCCGCCAGGCGTACCACGAACTCGGCATCGATCTCACCGCCGGGCTGGCGTCTTTTCCCGATCAGGCATTGACCTTCACCGCCCTCATGGAAGCTGCCCGCCGCAACATCGGGGAGACCGAGAACGCGCTGATGTCAGCTTCGACGATCAACCGCCGGTCGCCGGCGCCTCGCGCGCGGCGTGCGGAAACCTAGAGCCGGTCGCCCAACCCGCGCCCGCTTCACCTGGTTTTCTGGAGGTCAGAGATGAACCGAGTCCTGGTCGTCGAAGACGACCCAATTATCAGCCTGCAGCTTGAGATGCTGCTCACCAACCGCGGCTACGCGACGCGCTGCGTCGGTAATGGCTTTACGGCTCTGGAGGCGGCTGAGAGCTGGCAGCCCGACGTCGTGCTGCTCGACATCATGCTGCCGGGCCTCAGCGGATTCGACGTGCTGGAGCGCATTCGCGAAAACGACGCGCTGGTGCTGACTCCGGTAATCCTTGTCTCGGCCCTGGGAGATATCCACGAGAAGACACGGGGATTCGAGTGCGGCGCGGACGACTACATTGTGAAGCCGTTCAACTCGGCGGACCTCTGCCTGAGGCTGGAGGCTCACCTGAGGCGGCGCAGCCAGATCGCCGCAGCCCAGGCTTCGCAGCGCGTCGAGATGCCGTCGCTCTCGCCCCTTCTCGTCAAGCGGCAGCGCAGCGGCATCTTCCGCCGGGGCTACCAGGTGAGCAAACGTCTCTTCGACCTGACCGTGTGTCTGCTCACCCTGCCTCTGACGCTGCCGCTCATGCTGCTGATCGCCGGTCTGGTGAAGCTCGATTCGCCCGGCCCGGTCATCTTCAGGCAGCAGCGCACCGGCATGGGCGGCCGCCGGTTCACCATGTACAAGTTCCGCACCATGCTCCAGAACGCCGACGAGATCAAGGAAGCGTACGCGCACCTCAACCAGCTCACCTGGCCGGATTTCAAGATCCCTGACGACCCGCGCGTCACCCCGCTCGGCAAGATTCTGCGCAAGACGAGCCTCGACGAGCTGCCACAGATCTTCAATGTGATCAAGGGCGACATGAGCCTCGTCGGGCCCCGGCCCACGTCTTTCGCAGCGGACACCTACGAGCTGTGGCAGACGGAACGGCTCGAGGTGCGGCCCGGCCTCACCGGGTTGTGGCAGATCAACGGGCGCGCGGATACCGACTTCCGCGAGCGGACCGAGCTCGACATCGAGTACATCGAGCGGCAGAGCTGGGCGCTCGACCTCAACATTCTATTCTCGACCGCCGCAGCAGTCCTGACGGGCCGCGGCTCCTATTAGACGAGGCACCGAGGTGCGGGCACTCATGGGGACGGAGGACGTCCCCACTTAGTTGGCGCATGGCACGCGCCTGAAATGTGCGATTAAGCGCAGGCAGCACTCATTGATGTAAACGGGAAGGTATCACGTGGAGCAGAAATATCTCAGGGCCCTGTGGCAGTGGTTATGGCTGATCGTACTGGTAGCGGCTGTCGCCGGTATAGGAACCTACTGGATGGCACGCAATGCGCCTTCGACGTATGAGGCCGAGGCGCGCCTGATCGTCGGGCCGGGGCTTGACAGCCCGGTGCTGGACCTCGACACGCTGCGCACGAGCGGCCAGTTAATCCACGTCTACGCAAACGTAGCGCAGACGCCGTCGTTCCAGCAGGAGATTATCGGGCGGCTCACCCTCCAGATGAGTGAGGCGCAGCTCGCCGCGGCGATGGACGTGATCCCGTTCCCCGAGAGCCAGGTACTCGTGCTGCGCGTCGAGCACTCCGACCCGCAGATGGCCATCGCGATTGTCAACGCGGCGGCGACGATGCTGATGGAGCGCAGCCCGACGAGCGAGGACGGCACCGCCGTCGCGCTGATGGAGCAGATCACCGACCAGGCCGAGGATCTTGAAGATGACATCGCCGCCAGCAAACAGCTGATCCGGGAGCTTGAGGCGGAGCTTGCCACCGTCCGCACAGTCGCCCAGCAGGACTTTCTCGCCGCGCGGCTCATCGAGGAGCGGCGCTTCGTGACGGACAGCAACCGCGCTCTGAACGACCTGTATGCGCTGATGCGCGAGCCCGTCACCAACCAGATCCGGTTCCTGGAGCCGGCCCAGAGCGCCCAGCTCATCGACTCCGCGGTCAACCTCAAGGTGATGATCGGGGCGATGGCGGGCGTGATCGCGACGGTGATCCCGATCTTGGGCATCGCCTACTACACCGATCCCATCTACACGCCCCACAACATCGAGCAGGCGGCGGGCAAGCCGGTCCTGGGGGCGCTGGCGCAGCCTCCGCTTCACCGGCGCGCAGGTGGGCGCGATGGCGATGAGCCGGGTGCAGCGTTCTCGGGCAGCCGCGCGGCGGAAGCCTACCTCGCCGTCGCAGCCAAGCTCAAGCACATCGCCGACCGCACCTACCTGCAAACCATTCTGGTGACGAGCGGGCGCAGCAAACGGCCCGCTCTTGTCGGCGAGGTGGCGGCGAACCTGGCGGTCGCGCTGGCAAAGGCGGGGGAGGAAGTGCTGCTCGTCGATGTCCAGCCCCAGAGCACGCTCGCCTGCGCTTTGCTGGAGAAACAGGAAGGAGAACCCGCCGAACACGACGACCAGCCTGGCAGCCTTAACATAGAGACGGTGAGCTGGCTGCCGAAGCTCTCCGTTGGCAGGCTGAAGGAAGAGGGAGGCGAGTCCCCGGTAAGCCGCCTGCAGCACGAGCTTGATGGTCTCAAGCTCAGGTCGGCGCTGGTGATCGTGGCGGCCCCCCCGCTGGGCATGTCCTCGGATGGCCTGTTCGCAGCGCCGCTCTGTGACGGCGTCGTGCTGGTCGCCGAGAGTGGGGTGCGGCGCGATTACGTCCGCCAGGCAGCCGCGGAAGTGGCCGCGGTAGGCGGCGAGATACTCGGCTGCATCCTGGTCCAGAACCGGGCCCGCCAGTTCGACCTGAACCGGATCGTCTCCGGCTGGCAGGAGGCGCTCGCCGCGGTGCGCGCCATGATTGACAGCCGCATGGCCAACATTCCACCCAGCGTGAATCCAGGGGATGAAGAAGTAGCACTCCATGACTGATACCAGTCTTCCAGCCGACAACGTGACAGAAGCGCAGATGGTGGCCGTTGAGCCTGCGGTGGTGCAGGAAACCCTGCCCGCCGTGATTGCGAAAGACCCCACGCGCAAGCACATCCGGGGGTCCAGCCTGCTCCTGCTGGGGCGCATCATCGCGATGGGGCTGAACTTCGGCGTGCAGATCGTCACCGTACGCTACCTGGCCAAGAGCGACTATGGCGCGCTTGCCTTCGCGCTCTCAGTGGTGTCGATGGCTACCAGCGGCGTGCTGCTCGGACTCGACAAATCGGTGGCCCGTTTCGTGCCGATTTACCAGGAACAGCGGGACTACAACCGTATGGTCGGGACGGTGGTGCTCGCCTTCCTGGCAGTGCTGGCGCTGGGCGTAGTGCTCGTCGCGGGGACGTTCGCGCTGCAGAACGTGCTCATCGACCGCGTGGTGAGTGACCCGCTGTCGGCGTTCCTGCTGTTGAGTATCATCGCACTCGCACCGATCCAGGCGCTCGACAGCCTCTTCCAGGGGCTGTTTGCCGTGTTCGTGAAGCCCCGGGCGATCTTCTTCCGCCGCCACCTTCTCGGGCCGGGTCTCAAGCTGGCAGTCGTGCTGCTGGCCGTGCTGCTGCGCGGCGACGTGCAGTTCATCGCCCTTGGATACATCGTGGGTGCACTGCTGGGCCTCGGCATCTACGTCATCATGCTGATGCAGGTGCTGCGCAAGGAGCCCTGGTTTGGCAGCCTCAAGCTGCGGGATGTGCAGATGCCCGCCGGTGAGGTGTTCGCGTTCGCCGCGCCGGTCCTGGGGACGGACATCCTGCTGATGTTCCGCGTTAACCTGGTCGTCGTGCTGCTCGAAACGCTCAAAGGTACGACGGCAGTCGCGGACTTCAAGGCGGTGCTGCCCTTCGCGGGGCTGAACCTCGTCGTGTACCAGAGCTTCAAGTTCCTGTACACGCCGCTCGCCTCGCGCTTCTACCAGCGCGGCAACAAGGCCGATATCAACGATCTCTACTGGCAGACCGCGGCCTGGATCAGCATCATCTCGTTCCCGGTGCTGGCGCTGACGGTCTCGCTCTCCGGGCCGATGACCGTGCTGGCCCTCGGCCAGCAGTATGCTCAGTCAGCGGTGCTGCTGGCCATCCTCTCGGCGGGGGAGTACTTCAACGCGGCCTTCGGCTACAACTCCTACACGCTGCAGGTGTACGGCAAGGTCGCCTACATCATGCTCGTCAGCGCGGTCACCGCCGTGCTCAGCCTGGCACTGAACTACTTCCTGATCCAGCAGATCGGCGCGCTTGGCGCGGCTATCGGCACGACGGCAAACCTGGTGCTCTACAACACGCTGAATCACGTCGGGCTGATCCGCATCGGCGTCGATCTGTTCCAGTGGCGCTACCTCAAGATGTATCTGAGCATCGTCGTCGGCATCCTGAGCCTGCTGTTCGTGCAGACGGTGATGGACCCGCCGATCTACATCAGCTTCATCTCGGTCACGCTGGTATGCCTGGCGGTGTTCACCCTGAACCGCCGGCTGCTTGAGATCGAACGCTTCTTCCCTGAGGTGAAGAAGATCCCGGTGCTTGGCCGGTTGATGACGTATTAATTGGTCCGTGAGTTGAAATACCCTGACTGGCAGTGACATGGCAGATTTCACGCTCGACACGGCAGTTGTAGAGCAATACGTACGCTACGTTGCCGCCCGGTGCTATCCGGCGCTTGCGGGCGGCCCCATCGACGTGAGGCTGCACGCAGAGCAGGCGCGACCCGCGTCGATCCACCTGCTGTACGAGGTGAGCGCAGGCGACGCCCGGCACATGCTCCGGGTGAAGGTGCCACTCCTGCAGGCGGGCTCGGCAGGCGCTGCGACGGACGTTTCGGACCGCCCTCGCCTGGCGCCGCTCACTGCGCCAGACGAGAAGTACGAGCTGGAGTACACGGCCCTGGCGGAGATCCAGCGGCACTTTGAAATACTGGCAGACCCGCGCTTCAGCGCCGTGCGGGTGCTCGACTACCTGCCGCGGCAGCGGGCCGTGATCCTGGAAGAATGCCCCTACCCGACACTGCGGGCGCTGTTCGCGACCCGCACCAGGCTGCGTCCGCGGTTGGGCAGCCGCGCCCTCGACGCTGCCTTTCGTAATGCGGGTGCCTGGCTGCGCTCGTATCACGGCCTGACGAAACAGGAGCCAGCGCCTAAGCGGGATTACCAGCGGCGGGACTTCATCGAGATGGTGGGCCAGTTCGCAACCTACATCGCCGGCGTGTTCGGGGACGAAGAGCTGTTCGAGTGCACGGCGGCGGCAGCCGCGGAACTGGCGCAGGACAGCCTGCCCGCCGAGCTGCCGTTGGGCCTGGGCCACGGCGACTACGCGATGCGCAACATCTTCGTCGGGCCGGAGGACCAGATTGTCGTGATCGACACGCTGGCGCGGTGGCGCACGCCGATCTACGAAGACATCGCCTACTTCCTGGTCGCGCTGAAGGCGAACGGCATGCAGACGCTCACACAGGGGCTGGCCTACCCGGAGAGCTGGCTGGACCATTACGAGGCGGAGTTCCTGGCGGGCTACTTCGACCGCCAGCCGGTGCCCTACGAGGCAATCCGGCTGTACGAGATTCAGGCGCTGCTCGACCTGTGGGCTTTCACCGTAGCACCCGCGAATACGCCGGCAGGCAGTCTCATGACCCGGCTGCGCCGGTGGTCGGCGAGCCAGGTGTTCCGCCGCTACCTGATCGAGCTGCTGCACGCCCTGGACGTGCAAAACCTGCCCGTCAGGTCGGCGGCCTGATGCGAGCATACACGAACGGACGAGAGGCATGAGCAGTATCGCCAAGCCAAACACCCTGAATGTGCGAGACGCCGCCCTGGCCGCCGGCACGGAGCAGGCTGTGTCCGACTACGTGCTGCACGGTCTCGTGCGGACGCGGCTGCTCGGCGCGACCCCGGCGGATGAGGCGGTCGTCGCGCGGCAGCTTGGCCCGCTGCGCGCCGCCGTCGCGGGTGAGCCGGACATCACGATCCGTTTCGTCGACCGGCTGGAGACAGCTTCGCCGGTGCGCTACGTCGGGCTGGACGACGCAGGCTTCACCGGCGACGCCTTCCTGATCCTGCGGAGCACGCACAAGGCGAAGGCCAGGGTGCAGATCGACTTCGCAAACCTCGGGCAGCGCTGCGAGATCGTGTGCGAGCGCGGCCTGCCCGCCGTGCCGCTGCTCATCGCCACCGTCAACCTGACCGCGCTGGCGAAGGGCATCGTGCCGCTGCACGCCTCGGCGTTCATGTTCGGCGGCAGGGGTGTACTGCTCACCGGCTGGGCGAAGGCCGGTAAGTCGGAGGCGCTGCTCTCCTTTATGGCGCAGGGCGCGCAGTACGTCGGCGACGAGTGGGTGTACCTGCCCCGCAGCGGGCGGGAGATGTACGGCATCCCCGAGCCGATCCGCCTGTGGGACTGGCACCTCGCGCAGATGCCGCAGTACCGGCAGGCCGTCAGCGGCGGCGCGCGGAACCGGATGCGCCTGCTGCGCCGGGTCGAGCGCACCCTCGACTGGCTGAACACAAATTCAACGGCCCGCCGGGTCATTCGCAAAGACCTGTCGCGCTTTGTGGCAGCCCTCGGGCGGCAGCCCAACGTGCAGATCCCGCCCGCGAAGCTGTTCGGGCACGAGGCGATCCGCCTGACCGGCAGGCCCGACGTGATCTTCCTGCTGGTGAGCCGCGCCGGGGATGAGTACGCCGTGGAGCCGGTGGACCCGGACGAGGTCGCGGCGCGGATGCTGTACTCCAACCAGGTCGAGCAGGCAGACCTGCTCGCGCATTACTGGAAGTTCCGCTACGCCTTCCCGGAGGCCAGCAACCCGCTGATCGAGAACCTGCAGGCGGCACAGGCGGACATTCTGCGCGAGGCGCTCGCGGGCAAACCCGCCTACGTCGTGTACCACCCGCACCCGGTCGCCATCCCCGAGCTGTTCCGGGTGATGCGCCCATTCGTGGAGGGCGATGCGGCATGAAGAACGGGCATCGCGCGATCAGCGTGGCACTCATCGGCGCCGACGGGACGGGCAAGTCGACCATCAGCCGCCGCGTCGTCGAGACGCTCGGCCTGCCGGCGAAGCACGTCTACATGGGCGTGAACCTGGAGTCGAGCAACCTGCTGCTGCCCACGACCCGCCTGCTGCTTGAGGCGAAGCGGCTGCGCGGCAGGCGTCCCGACGCAGTAGGCCCGCCGCGCTCGCAGCCCCGGCAGTCGAGCGGTGGCGTGGTTCGGAGGGCAGTGGGCGGCGTGAAGTCGGCGCTGCGGCTGCTCAACTGGGCCGCCGAGGAGTGGTTCAGGCAGGTGGTCGTGTGGTGGCACCAGCGGCGCGGCTACGTCGTGGTGCTCGACCGGCACTTCTACGCCGATTACTACCGGCACGGCATCGCCAACGGTGAGGACGTGCCGCTCGCCAGCCGGCTGCACGGGGCCATGCTGGAGCGCTATTACCCGAAGCCGGACCTGTTCATCCTGCTCGACGCGCCGGCGGAGGTGCTGTTCGACCGCAAGGGCGAGGGCACGCTGGAGCTGTTGGCCGAGCGCCAGCAGGAATACCGCGAGATGTGCGGCGCGCTGGGCAACTGCGAGGTCGTCAGTGTGGAACAGCCGCTCGACGACGTGGTGGCACAGATCGCGGCGATGATTCGCGATACGGCGAGCCGTGGTGTGTCACCCGTCACGCCGCAGCTTGAGAGTTCGGGGCTGGAGTGATGAAGCATTTGCTGGGCAGAGCCGCAGGCAGCGCGCCGGGGCGGGCGCTGATGAGCGTGCTGGAGCGGGCGGACAGCCACGCACCCGACGTCGTGCGTGTGCTGACCTACCACCTCGTCTCGAACCGCGAAGGGTTCGACGCGCAGATGCGCTACCTGGCGCGGCATTACCAACCCGTCCCGGTGGCGGCGATTCTCGGCGCGCTTGAGGGCGGGCCGCCGCTGCCGCCGCGCGCCGTCGCCGTAACGTTCGACGACGCCTACGAGAATTTCGCGGAGGTCGCCTGGCCGGTGTTGAAGCGCTACGGCGTCCCGGTAACGCTGTTCGTGCCGACCGCCTTTCCGGGCCAGCCGGGCGCGTACTGGTGGGATGAGCTCGAGCAGGGGCTGCTGCACACGCCGCGCCAGGACACGCTGGAGACGCCGGCAGGCCGCCTGCCGCTCGGCACGCCGCAGGAGCGGGCGCAGGCGTTCAGACGCCTCGACGCGTACCTGAAGGCCCTGCCCCACGACGACGCGCTGGACCTCGTCTCGCGCATCGTGCCGGAGCTAGGCAGCACTGCGCCGGTGCCGCGCGTGTTGGGCTGGGATGCGCTGCGAGTGCTCGCCGCGGGGGGCGTGACGCTCGGCGCGCACACGCGCACCCACCCGCTGCTCACCCGCGTCGAGGCGGCCCGTGCCCGCGAGGAGATCGCCGGCTCGCTCGCCGACCTGCGCGGCAAGGTCGGGGATGATGTGCCGCCCGTGCTCGCCTACCCGGCAGGCGCGTACAACTCGCAGGTGGTCGCTGCGGCCCGGGAGGCGGGCATCCGGCTGGCGTTCACGACGGTGAAGGGCGCGAACGACCTGCGTGAGATTGACCCGCTGCGGCTGCGGCGTATCAACGTGACGGCGGACGCCACCGCCGCTGCGCTGCGGGCGCGGCTGCTGCTCTACACGGCGCGTCTGAACGGGCTGCGAGAAGTGCCCGCGACGGCATGACGGCTTGGGCCGGTTTATTGTGATACGCATAGGGGAAGCAGAGCCATTATGAGAATTCTCGTCGTAAGTTCCATTTACCCGGGCGCTCTTGAGCGCCTTGAGAGCCGCCATGACGTCATCCGCGCCTATGATGCCAGCCGCGAGGAGCTGCTGTCCGTCGTCGGCGACCGCGAGGTGATCGTGGTGCGCAGCGGCGTGCAGATCACGCGGGAGGTCATGGAGAACGCGCCCGACCTCAAGCTCGTCGTGCGGGCGGGTTCGGGCACGGACAACATCGACCTGGCCGCCCTCGCCGAGCGCGGGCTGGAGCTCAAGCGCATCCCGGGGCCAGGCGCGCGGGCCGTCGCCGAGATGACCTTCGCGCTGCTGCTCGCGCTGGCCCGCAACGTGGTCGTCGCCGACGACCTGTGGCGCAGTGGCCACTGGGCCAAGCACGAGCTGACCGGCCACCTGCTGCAGGGCAAGACGCTCGGCATCGTCGGCGCGGGCAACATCGGCTCGACGGTGGGCGAGATGGCCGCCGCGTGGGGCATGGACGTGATCGGCTGCGTCGAGCACCCGGACGCGCAGCGCGCCGCCGAGCTCGCCGAGCGCGGCATCCGACTGGTTGGCGACTGCGGAGAGGTCCTCGCCGCGGCGGACTTCGTGACGGTGCACGTGCCGCTGAAGCCGTCCACGCGCGGGCTCATCGACGCGGACGCGCTGGCGCTGATGAAGCCGGGGGCGTTCCTGGTCAACATCGCGCGCGGCGGCATTGTCGACGAGGCGGCGCTGCGCGAGGCGCTTGTCGAGGGGCGGCTCGCGGGTGCGGCGCTGGACGTTCACGAGCACGAAGGCGAGGGCAATATCTCGCCGCTGGCCGACCTGCGGAACGTCGTGCTGACGCCGCACATCGGCGCGGGCGCGGTGGATACCCAGCGGCAGATCGGCGACATCATCGTCGAGTCGATTGAGCAGCTTGCCGCGAGACTCGCGGCGCCGGGAGTCAACGGCCGCGCGCAGGCGTAGCGAGCTTTTTGGGCCGGGCATTATTAGTGAGGGGGAATCAAACATGAAGAAGACGACACAGTTCAAGCAACTTCTGCACTCGGGGCAGACGGAGTTCATCCTCGAGGCGCATAACGGCATCAGCGCCAAGATCGTCGAAGAGGCGGGCTTCAAAGGCATCTGGGGCAGCGGGCTCGCGATCTCGGCGGGCCTCGGCGTGCGCGACAACAACGAGGCAAGCTGGACGCAGGTGCTGGAGGTCGTGGAGTTCATCAGCGACATCACCACCATCCCGCTGCTGCTGGACGCCGACACCGGCTACGGCAACTTCAACAACGTGCGCCGCCTGGTGCGCAAGTTGGAGCAGCGCGACGTGGCGGCGGTGTGCATCGAGGACAAGCTGTTCCCGAAGACCAACTCCTTCATCGACGGCGAGAGCCAGCCGCTGGCCGACGTCGACGAGTTCTGCGGGAAGATCAAGGCCGCGAAAGACTCCCAGCAGGACCCCGACTTCTGCGTGGTGGCGCGGGTCGAGGCCTTCATCGCGGGCTGGGGGCTGTCGGAGGCGCTGCGCCGCGCAGAGGCCTACCACCGCGCGGGCGCGGACGCGATCCTGATGCACAGCAAGCTCAGCACGCCAGACCAGATCATCGCCTTTATGCGGGAGTGGCGGGACACCTGCCCCGTCGTGATCGTCCCGACGATGTACTACAACACGCCGACGGAGGTCTTCGAGGAGCTGCGCATCAGCCTCGTGATCTGGGCCAACCACCTGATCCGCTCGGGCATCACGGCGATGCAGCAGACCGCCCGCAAGATCTACGAGGCGCGCTCGCTCCAGACCGTCGAGAGCGAGATCGTGCCGGTCAAGGAGATCTTCCGGCTTCAGAACGCAGCCGAGCTCAAAGAGGCTGAGAAGCGCTACCTGACGCCGCGCCAGCCGGTACCGGCGCCCGCGCCGCTGACCATGCCTGCCGTCCAGCTCCAGCCGACAGACGGAGACTAGGTTATGACGTCTCAGCAGCCGCCCGCCGTCATCGTCGGGCTGAACAGCATCACCGGGCTGCAGTCGGCGCGCATCCTCGCCCGGCGCGGCGTACCGGTCTTCGGCGTGACGGGCAGCCTGTCGCACTACACCAGCCGCACGAACGTCTGCGAGCGCATCGTCGAGACAGACCTGAACGACGAGGCGGCGCTGGCGGAGACGCTCGTCGCGCTGGCGGAGACGCTCGGGCAGAAGGCGGTGCTCGTGCCGTGCTCCGACCCGACCGTGCTGGCCATCGCGCGGCACCGGGCCCGGCTTGAGCCGCTGTACCACATCTCACTGCCGGAACTGCGCACGCTTGAGCTGCTGATGGACAAGGTGCGCTTCTACGCCTACGCGCAGGACTGCGGGCTACCGGTGCCCCGCATGTTCCTGCTCTCCTCCCGCGAGGACGCCGAGCGCACAGCGGACGAGCTGGCCTTCCCGGTCATTCTCAAGCCGCCGTTCAAGACGCCGCGCTGGGAGGCCAACACGAAGATCAAGGCTTACAAAGTCCCGAGCCGTGAAGCCTTCCTGGAGCTGTACGACCGGTGCTCCGCCTGGGCGGATGAGCTCATGGTGCAGGAGTACGTTGAAGGCCCCGACGCCAACCTGTACTCCTGCAACGGCTACTTCAACGGCACGGGCGAGCCGCTCGTGACCTTCGTCGCGCGGAAGCTGCGGCAGTGGCCGCCCGAGACGGGTACAAGCTGCCTCGGCGAAGAAGTCCGCAACGACGAGGTTCTCGAAGAGACGGTGAAGCTGTTCCGCGCCCTCAACTACCGGGGGCTCGGCTACGTCGAGATGAAGCGCGACGAGCGCACGGGCAAGCACTACCTCATCGAGCCAAACGCGGGCCGGCCTACCGGTCGCTCGGCAATCGCCGAGGCGGGTGGAGTCGAGCTGCTGTACACGATGTACTGCGATGCCGCGGGGCTGCCCCTGCCGGAGAACCGGCAGCAGCAGTACCGGGGCGTCAAGTGGATTTACTTGCGCTGGGACTTTCAGTCGGCACTGCACTACTGGCGGCGTGGCGAGCTGTCTCTGCGTGAGTGGTGGCGCTCCGTCCGTGGGCCGAAGGGATATGCGGTGTTCAGCCTGTCCGATCCGGCACCGTTCTTGACCGACATCGCGCGAAGTGTCAGGACAGCACTGTTGGGGGCACGAGACCCGGGGGCTCAGCCACGCCGGTCCGATGTCAAGGTAAATCTGTGACGAATGAGCAGGCAGGCTTACATGCTTGAACATGACGCGGGTGTCATCGCCCGCCAGCCCAACAAAGTGAATGCGTTCCTGCCCCGAATGAGCCGCACCGGGCGGCGGGCGAGCCAGCGCTTTATGAGACTGCTCCTGCAGGCGCTCGAAGGCGTGCTGATCGCGCCGCTCGTGCCTCGCAGGCGGCTGCGCGAGGTTCTGCCGGATTTCACCCGGCGCGGTGTGCCGAACCGGATGCGCGTGGCGTACCTGTTCGAGCTGCTCGACCGGGTCATCCCGGGGCTGGCGAGGCGCTTGTCGGCGGCACTCTATAAGAAACACAGACTGCCGCTGCGGGGCTCCCGTCTGGAGCTGATCGGTTATGGCACCGGGGCCACCGTCTTTCTGCTGCGCGGCGGCCCCGAGAAACGAGTCCTGAAGATCTACCGCCGCTCGCTTGGCAGAAACCAGCGGGGACTGCTCGAAGTCGCGAATGCCTACCGCGCCAAGTACGAGCTGATCCGGGACTGGTACGGCGAGCAGCACCCATTCGTGCTGCCGTCTGATTTCCTCATTGCGAACGGCCCGCTGCTGGGGCGGCCGGTGGCGCTGTGCCTGCAGGAGTACATCCCCGGCAAGAAGTCCGACTTCTTTTCCGATCACACAGACGAACAGCTTCTTCAGATGATGCGCGAGGACACCGCGCTGAGAGCGGAGTTCAAGCACTTTGTGGAGCGCACGAAGCAGATTTACGCGGAGCGCGGCATGTGTTTCGACTTTATTGGGCATGAGAATCTCGTGCTGCTGGAGGCACCTGCCGGGCACCGGCTGGCGATCATCGATACGGGGATCGTCGACGTGACGCAGGCGCGGGCAGCCCGCCCTGCCTGGATGGCGAAATTTGATGCCCTCATGGCCCGCATGTCCGGCCTGTACGAGCACGTGCAGAGTCTATGAGCAGGTAGAACAGGCTGCACAGCCAGAAAAGGAGCGGAGCGCGAGCGCCCCCACAGGCTGAGCCAATCGTGAGGAACGTGCGATGAACCGAGATCGAGGAGCAAGACCTATCGAAGATAGCCGGGAAGGGCTGCGACAGATGATAACGATCCTCAAGATTGCGGGGATCGGTGTGCTGTTTATTGTGGCGACCGTTAGTGCAGTCAGGCTCATCTCGGCGGGGTTGTTCGGCGGGCCCGCCTCAACGGAGCCGGGGCTC
This sequence comes from uncultured Anaerolineae bacterium, assembly GCA_964506005.1. Classification (GTDB taxonomy): domain Bacteria; phylum Chloroflexota; class Anaerolineae; order Aggregatilineales; family UBA3940; genus UBA3940. Next base: position 17,798 of record CAZDLX010000005.1, read on the forward strand.
ACCGTCGCCTTCTTCGGCGACGCGGGGCTCGACGAGGACACCCGCGCCGTGCTGGAGCTGGTCAGGGCAGAGAACGCCGACCTCGTCGTCCAGCTCGGCGATTACGACTACCAGAACAACCCGGAGGCGTACTTCGCGATGGTCGACGAAGTGCTGGGGCCGGACTTCCCCTTCATAGGCGTGATGGGCAACCACGACAAAGACTCCTGGCCCGCAGGCTGCGGCAACGAACGGGGCTGTTATGCCGAGTATCTCGCCGAGCGCATGGAACGGCTCGGGTTTGAGTTGGACGACCCCGACCTGAACGACCAGATGTACTCGACCGAATTCGAGGGCCTCAGCCTCGCGCTCGTAGGCGAGGGGCGAGGCAACGACGACACCAACCTCGCCGACTACATCCGCAGCCAGTTCACGGGCGACGCGGCTATCTGGAAGATCTGTGCCTGGCACGAGAACCAGGAAGAGATGCAGGTCGGGGCAAAAGATGACCGGATGGGCTGGCGTGTCTACGAGACATGCCGGCAGTTCGGGGCCATCATCGCCACGGCGAACGAGCACAGCTACCACCGCACGCACACGCTGGTGAATTTCGAGCACCAGGTCCGCGACCCGTACTGGGCCAACCGCAGCAGCCTGCGCGTCGCGCCGGGTGCGAGCTTCGCCTTTGTCTCGGGGCTGGGGGGAGCCAGCGTACGTGACCAGTTACGCTGCCTGCCAACCGCCTACCCCTACGGCTGCTTCGGGGAGTGGGCCAGCGTCTACACGAACGATCAGGGGGCGACTCATGGCGCGCTGTTCATCGTCTTCAACGTCGATGGCGACCCGTACAAGGCGCGCGGCTACTTCAAGAACATCAACGGCGAGGTGGTCGACAGCTTCACGATTACGGCGAGCAAGGACATTCTCGCGACGACTGCCGTGGTACGGCCTGTCGTGGCTGACGCATCCGTCAGCGCATCCGACCCGACCGTTAACTACGGCAGTGATCATGCCTTAGAGGTGGACGGCCAGCCGGACAAGATCAGCTACCTGCGCTTTGACCTGACGGGCATCAACCCCGCGAGCATTTCGTGGGCATCGCTGCGGCTGTTCGTGACGAACCGCTCGGACGACGAGCAGATCGTGAGACTCGCCGAGGCTACCGACTGGGACGAGGCGACAGTGACCTTCGATACCCGGCCTGGCACCACCGAGCCCGGCTCGGCGATACGCGGCGGGAGATCCAACACGTGGGTCGAGGTCAACGTGACGCGGGCGGTCCAGCAGGCGCAGGGCGGCACAGTCACACTTGCCATCGAGTCGGAGTTTGGCGACGGCATCGACTACGCCTCTCGCGAGGCGCCGGAGGGCGCCGCCTACCTGCTGCTGGTGGTGCCTACAGGCACCACAGGGGCGGGCCAGTAGGAATCTCAACGGTAGGGCGTAAGGGTTATGTCATGACAGTGTTCCAGCCAGTATCCACTCCATCCACCGCGCGAGCCGCTGCGGCACCTCGCCGCGGCATGCGGTGGCTGCACGCCGACCTCGCCACGTACCTGGTTGTGTTTATCATCTACAGCAACGCCGCCGTCATCGCTGTGAGGTTCCACGGCGTGCCGTTCATCGTCGCGGCAGGTATCCCCCTGCTGCTCGGCGTGCCGCTGCTGTATTACCTGCTGCAGCGGCGTCAGGAGCTGGTTATCACGCCGGTGACGCTGCTGGCGCTCGCATTCCTGCTCGTCGAGCTGCTCGGGACGCTGTTCTCGAAATACGTGGATGTCGCCGCCCAGAACGTGCTGACCTTTGCCAGCGAAGGGCTTGCCATCTACCTGCTGCTCACTAACGTCATTCGCCACCCGCGCACGCTGCGCGGCGTGCTGTGGGCGGTGCTGCTCGCCGGCATCTTGATGGCCACGTTCCCCATCATCCAGTACGCGACGGGCACCTACGACAGCAACTATGGCGGTTTCGCTCAGGCCGACGGAGCAGGCGTGACGACCGGGCAGGACCTCTTCGGCGACGTGAGACAGCTCCGGGTCGCGGGGGTGATCGGCGAGAAGAACTTCTACGCGCAGATGATGCTGATGGTCGTGCCCATCGGCGTGATGCAGGCTTCCGCCGAGAAATCGTGGGCGCTGCGCGCGCTGGCCCTGCTCAGCGCCGGGATGAGCGCCGCCGCCGTCGCGCTGACGTTCTCACGCGGGGCGGCGGTCGGCTTCGTCGTGATGCTGCTTGTGGCGGTGTTCATGCGGGCGGTGACGACCCGGCAGTTTGCCGTGATCGTGCTGGTCGCGGCGGTGCTGCTGGCCATGTTCCCGGTCTACGCCAGCCGCGTGATGTCGGTGCTCAGCGTTACCACGTTCGTCAAGGATGACGCCGAGGTACAGGTTGACCGGGCGATTGAGGGCCGTCTCACGGAGATGGTCGTTGCCGCCCGGATCTTCGCCGACTACCCGTGGGTCGGCGTCGGGCCGGGAGTCTACAAGTACTATTCGCGCGCCTACAGTAACGAGGTGGGCCTGCTCCAGCTTACCGGCACCAGAGAGGCGCACTCGCTGTACCTGGCCCTGGCGGCAGACACCGGCCTGCCGGGCATTCTCGCCTTCCTGGCAATCGCCTTCACCGCCATCTTCGACCTGGGCCGGGTGCGAAGACAGTTCCGCAGTACCAACCGGGCCTACGCCAACATGAGCAGCGGGGTGCTGCTGGGCCTCGTCAGCTATCTGACGACCGGCATCTTCCTGCACATGGCCTATGAGCGCTACTTCTGGCTGATGCTGGGCATCGCCGTGGCGGCGGCCAATATTGCCCGCAACTGGCCGCCCGATCCCGTCTCTACACCGAGCACTGCAGAGGAAGTCAGATGATCGAAACGCCCGTTATTGAGGAGCAGCAGATCGCCGCGCCGGCAGTCGCCGCGCCGCGGCCCCCGACCCGTGTCGCCTATATCATGTCGCGGTTCCCGAAGCTAACCGAGACGTTCATCCTGTACGAGATGCTGGCCGTCGAGGAGCAGGGTGTGGAGGTGGAGCTTTACCCGCTGATGCGGGCGCGCAACACGTCGGTGCACCCCGAGGGGGCCTCGGTGCTGGCCAAGATCGTCGAGCGGCTCAGCAAGCCCACCGAGGAAGTCAAGATGCACCCGGAGGCCAGGCCGCTCGTCGAGCGGGCGCACTTCTACCCCTTCTTGTCGTGGGGGGTGCTGGGCGCGCAGCTTCACTTCCTGTTCCGCAGGCCGCTGCGGTACCTCAGCACGCTGTGGACGCTGATCCGCGCGAACTGGGGCAGCCCGAACTACCTGCTCGGCTCGCTGGCCATCTTCCCCAAGATGGCGTACACCGCCCGGCAGATGCAGCGGCACGGCATCACGCACGTGCACGCGCACTTCGCCAACCACCCCGCCGCTGCAGCCTACATCGTGCACCGGCTGGCGGACATCCCCTACAGCTTCACGGCGCACGGGGCCGATCTGCAGGTTGACCAGCACATGCTGCGCGAGAAAGTGGAAGAGGCGGCGTTCGTGGTGAGCATCTCGCACTACAACCGGGAGCTCATCCTGGGCCACTGCGAGGATGCGGCGGACGAAAACGTGCTCGTCGTGCGCTGCGGTGTGGATACCCGCGTGTTCGAGCCGCGCGAAGCCCGGCAGGGGGGCGACGCCCCGTTCACCATCCTGTGCATCGGCACGATGTACGAGGTCAAGGGGCACACCTACCTCGTCGAGGCCTGCCGCCTGCTGAGAGAGCGTGGGGTGCCGTTCCAGTGCCAGTTCGTCGGCGATGGCCCCTTCCGCGAGAGCATCACCGCGCAGATCGAGGAAGCCGGGCTCGGCGGCCAGGTGCACCTGCTGGGGCAGAAGACCCGCGCCGAGGTTGCGGAGCTGCTGCGCCGCGCCGACGTGCTCGCCATGCCGAGCATCCCGACGGACAGCGGGCGGCGTGAGGGCATCCCGGTCGTGCTGATGGAGGCGATGGCCAGCGGGCTGCCGGTCGTCGCGAGCGGCATCTCCGGCATCCCCGAGCTGGTCGAAGACGGGTCGAGCGGGTTGCTCGTCCCCCCGCGTGACCCGGCGGCACTGGCCGACGCCCTCCAGCGGCTGAGCGAAGACCCGGCGCTGCGCGAGCGGCTCGGCGAGCAGGCCCGCAGCCGGGTGCTGGACGAGTTTGACCAGCGCACGAACGCCGCGCGCCTGGCGGACCTGTTCAGCGGGGAGGTCGTATCATGAGCCTCGCTGCGATTGCTTTCTGGGGGGCCATTGCGCTGCTGGTCTACATGTTTGCAGGTTTCCCGCTGCTCATCCTGCTGCGCGGGCTGCTGTTCGAGCGTCCCGTGCGCAGTGCGGACATCACGCCGAGCATCAGCATGATCATCGCGGCGCACAATGAGGGCGGCGTGATCGAAGCCAAGCTGGAAAACACCCTGGCGCTGGACTACCCCGCCGGGCAGCTTGAGGTGATCGTCGCCGCCGACGGCTGCACGGACACCACGCACGAGATCGTCGAGCGTTACGCGGCGCGCGGCGTGCGGCTGCTCACCCTGCCGCGCGGTGGCAAGATCCCGGCGCTGAACGCGGGCGCTGCCGCCGCCACCGGCGACATCCTGGTCTTTACCGATGCCAACAGCATGTTCGCGCCCAATGCGCTGCGCGCGCTGGCCCGGCCCTTCGCCGACCCGCAGGTCGGAGGGGTCGCCGGGTCGCAGCGTTACCAGCCGGCAAGGCAGGCTGGCGTGAGCAGCGGCGGCGAGAAGCTGTACTGGAACTTTGACGAACTGCTCAAGGCCTACCAGAGCCGGGCGGGCAGCGTGACCTCCGCGACGGGAGCCATCTACGCGCTGCGCCGCAGCCTGTACCAGCCGATCCCGACGACCGTCGGCGACGACTTCACCATCTCGACGGGCGTGGTCGAGCAGGGCTACCGGCTCGTCTTCGCCACCGACGCCGTGTCCTACGAGCCGGTCGAAGCCAAGAGCGCCGTCGAGTTCGGGCGCAAGCTGCGAATTATCAGCCAGGGGCTGCGCGGCATCTGGCTGCGCCGGGCGCTGCTCAACCCGCTGCAGCACGGCTTCTACGCGCTGCAGCTCTTCTCGCACAAGCTGCTGCGACGGCTGATGTTTCTGCCGCTGCTGGTGCTGTTCGTCGCGAGCCCCCTCCTGTGGAATGAAGGCCTGCTCTACCGTGTGGCGGCGCTGACGCAGGCAGCGTTCTACGCGGCGGCGCTGCTCGGGCTGGCCCTCGAACGCGCGCCATCCGTCCGGTTGCACCTGCCGCGCCCGGTCGTTAAGATCCTGTCTATCCCCTACTTCTTCTGCGTCGTGTACGTGGCCTCGCTCATCGCCACCTGGAACACGCTGCGCGGGCACCGGGTCGACCGCTGGGAATCGCGGCGCGCCGGCGTCAGCGCGCGCGAGACGTGAAGGAGGGGGCACACGCATCAGTGGGCGCCTGCGCCGCCGGAATGACCTAAGGCAAGCTGTGGATTTGACTGCTCGAACCCACACTGGCGAAACAACGAAGCGGCTCCTCCACGCGACCTCTGCGCGGGGAGCCCGCTTTGTGTGTTACGCAGTAATCCTGGCCTTCGTCCTGTTGCTGTCTACAGCCGGTAGCTCGCCCCGGCAGGATGGCCCGCAGATCTACTACCTCAGCACAGCAGGCGATGACGAGAACGAGGGCGCGTTTGATACGCCCTTCCGCACATTCGCACATGCCTTAGGGCAGCTTGCGCCCGGCGACGAGCTGCGTGTTTACCCCGGCACCTACGTCGAGCGGGTCCGCATCCAAGCACAGGGCACAGCCGATGCGCCGATCACCATCCGCACCGTCGAGGGGCGCGTGATCATCGAGCACCACGACACGCCGCTGCGCGTCACCGGCGCGCATCTGGTGCTGGAGGACTTCGAGATCACCGGCAGCGCGGATTACTGCGCCGATATCCAGGGCCAGGACGTCGTGGTGCGGCGGTTCTTCGTGCACAACTGCCACGACCACGGCATCCTGGTGCGCGGTCAGCAGGTGCGGGTCGAGAACTCGACGATCACCAACACCGTGCTGGAGAACGCGAACCAGCAGGCGGCGGGCGGCTGGGGCTCGGGGCTCAAGCTGATGGTCGGTGCAGAGGACGTCGTGCTGGCGGGCAACACGGTGTATGAGAACTGGGGCGAGGGCATCGCCGCTACCCGCGCCCGGCGAGTCCGCATCGAGCAGAACCGCCTCTACGACAACTTCTCTGTGAACCTCTACATCGACAACTCGTCGGAGGTCGTCGCCGAGCGCAACTTCATCACTTGCAGTGAGGGCTCGCCCTTTGCCCGGCCCGACAAACCCGCCAGCGGTATCGCGTTCGGCGAAGAGGTGTATGAGGACTGGGGAGCCCAGCTCAGCCACATCACGGTGGTAAACAACATCGTCGCGTACTGCGGGTACGGCATTGCTAACTACCACAGCGAGGTCGGCGGGGGCCTGCGGCACGCGCTCATCGCGCACAACACCCTGTGGGGCGGCAAGGCCACCGCGCTGAGCATGCTGCACGACCCGGCGCTCGAAGACGTGCTGATTGCCAACAACATCGTTCATCAGCCTCAAGGGCAGGTCGCCTGGCTGGAAGACCCGGCCGGCTTCACGCTGACACACAATTTCTGGGTCGGAGAGAAGCCCCCCGCCTGGCGGGAGATCGTCGGCGAGAACGACCTCTGGGGTGATGTGCAGTTTGAGACAGCGCCCGGCATGACGCCGGAGACGTTCCGCCTGGGGCCCAACTCGCGGGCCATCGACTCCGCGCTGCCCCTCGCGGGGACCGCCCACGACTTCGAGGGGAATCTCCGCCAGACGGAAGAGAACCCCCTGCCAGATATGGGCGCAATCGAGGCGCCGGTGACGCAGCCCGCCGTCGCAGGGAAGCCACCATTCATCTGCCGGGTGCTCCCGTTCCTGCCTCTGTGCCGCATGTCATCGGAAGGCGGCCTGACTCCGGCAGCGGCGGGACTCGTTAGCCAGTCTGCGCGATAACCCCGATCCACTCGCCGTCCGCGCTGAAAGGAGCCCCTGCCAGGTCGCCCCACACACTGCTCACAGTGAAACCGCCAGCCTCTAACTCCGCGGTAATCGCCTCGCGGGTGTAGTCCTGGAACCAGTTGCGGTATACGGAGACAGTATCGTCGGCTTCGATCACGATCGCCTGGTCGAGATAGATGGCCTGCTCGGGGTAGTCGAAGCCGTCCTCCAGGACGAGGTGCAGGCCTGGTTTCCAGAAGCCGCCATCCGCAACGTACCACCCGTTCGTACTGCCGTACCTCCGGCGGTGTGCAGGCGTCGTCACGTCCAGGACGAAGTACCCGCCCGGTTTCAGCGCCCGGCGCACGTTGCCGAGCAGCCGGCTCCGCTGCTCAGGCGAGAGCGGGCAGAAGTCCCCGTAGATGAGCAGTGCGACATCATACTGCCCCGCGTCGTCAAGCTCCAGGTAGTTCTGGTAACGATACGTGATTTCGAGGCCCTGCTGGCGCGCCGCCTCGACGGCGTAGTCAATCGAGCGCCGGGAGTAGTCCACGCCCGTGACGCACATACCGCGCCGGGCGAATCGCATCGCATACAGCCCCGGCCCGCAGCCCAGGTCGAGCACCGCATCGCCGGGCTGCAGACCGAGGGCTTCGACGAGCCAGCCCACCGAGCGCTCAATAATCTCCGGGCGGCGGCTGGCGAGGTCGTGGTCCGGGTTCAGGTGGGCGGCGAGCATCTGCTCCGAGATGTGCGGATCGTCCCAGAAGAGCGGCTCGCCCGGCGTGAACGGCGCGGGCTTCTCTCGCAGATGGCGTACTTCCTTAAGGTTCATCCGCTGTCTTTCCGATTTAATGGGTAAGATCGCCAGCATACGCCCTGATGCGACAAAAGAAAAGCGCGACACCAACATGCGGTTTCGCGCCAGGGCTTGCCTCCGGGGCAAAGGTCAGCTTTGTGCCTTCATGCGAACATAGGCCGTTGAACCCAGCATCAGCCCGTCGGGAGCGTCCGGCAGGTCGATCAGCACCGTAAACGCGACGTTGCCGTACGGATCGGTGCCCGGCGTCATGTACGCGATGGTCCCCTCGTATTCTTCATCCGGCAGCATCTCGAAACTGAGCGCCACCGTATCGCCGGCTTCAAACTGAGCGACCTCCAGCTCAAGCACCCCCGTCATCCTGACCTGAAGCTGGTCGAGATCTGCGATAGTGATGACGGTACTGCCGGTTGCCACGAACTCGGAGGCATGAGCCTTCACGGACAGAACCGTCCCATCAAGCGGCGCCACCAACTGCGCCTGAGCGCGGCGTGCCACCGCCACGTCGTACGCCGATTGCATCTCGGCGACATGGGCTTCGGCGATTGCTACGTCCTCGGCGCGCGGCAGCGAGCGCAGATAGTCGAGCCGGGCCTGGGCGGCAGCCTGCTCCGCCGCCTTCGCCTCGATCTCCGACTGCAAGTACGACGAACGGCCCGCCCCCACTGCCTGGACGCGGTACTCCGCTTCGGCAATCTCCTGAGGCGCAGCCCCTGCCAGAACTTTAGCCAGGGCAGCCTCGGCAGATGCGAGACGGTCCTCCGCAATCTGCACTTCGGCATCCAGGAGTGTCGTGTCAAGCCTGGCGAGGATGTCGCCGGCTCGCACCGTCTGCCCCTCTTCAACCAGAACTTCGGCGAGCAGCCCGGAGGTCGGGAAGCTGAGCCTGATTTCCTGCGCCGGGGCAACCGTGCCCTCGAACGAGTTGAACAGGGTTCGGGCCTGGGCCGGCTCTGCCGCCGGCGGGACGACGCCCGCACCGGGCTGGGGAGCGCAGGCAGCCAGCGCGCCTGTGGTGAACAGGCAAAGGATGATTAACACGCGCAGTCGTTTCATCGGGTTCGCTCCACGTGTGTGATTGCCGCCGCCCGATCTTCGCGTAAACGGCGACGCAGGCCCGTCACGCCTGCAGCCGGCCATCCCTGGACACCGCCATAACCTCTTTAAGCAGGTCGGTCGTCCAGTGGCGGTCGGAGGAGTTCAGGCGGACGATGCCCTTCTCCTGCAGGTATGCGACATTGCTGTATTGCGGATTGTGGTAGTCGTCGATCTTGCCGCCCTTGATGGCGTCGATGACCTGCTGCACGCCCTGCTCCACCGTCCATTGGGGCGTGAAACCAACTGTCCGCTGAATCTTGGTAAAGTCGACGCAGTAGTTGCGGGCGTCCGAGCCGCCTTCGACCTCTTCTATCTCGGCTTCGGGCACAATCCCCTTAATGAGCTCGGCGATCTGCCGGATGGTGTAGTTCTGCTCGTTCGAGCCGACGTTGAAGATCTGCCCGCGGACGAGCGGCAGCGGAGCTTCGAGCACCGTCAGAACGGCGAGCGCGGCGTCGTCCACGTGCACAAACGGCCGCCACTGCTTGCCGCCAAAGACCGTGATCTTGCCTTCGGTGACGGCCTTCGCGGTGAGCAGGTTGATCACGAGGTCAAACCGCGTGCGCCCCGACAGCCCGTAGATCGTCCCGAACCGCAGGATGACCGGCGCAAAGTCGCTGCTGGCCAGCCCGAGCAAAATCTTCTCCGTCGCCATCTTGCTGCTGGCATACAGTGAGACAGGGTTAAGACTCGACTTCTCGTCGAGCACTTCATCGCTGGCGCCATACACCGAGCACGTGCTCGCGAAGATCATGCGGTCGAGCTTCATGCAGTCCGCGACTTCCGCGATCATCCGCGCCGCCATGAGGTTCACCTCGACGGTCAGCCCGGTGCACAGCTCGCAGGCAGGATCGCCGACGATAGCGCCCAGGTGGATGACGGCGTCCATCCCTCGCATGGCCTCCACGACCTGCTGCATTTGCAGGAAATCACCCTGGACGATCTCCAGCTGCGGATGGTGCATGATCGGCTCAATCGGCTCCGCGCCGTAGAGCAGCAGGTCAAGCAGCCGCACGTTGTACCCGCGATCCAGCAGCTTGGGCAGCAGGGCGGAGCCGATGTAGCCCCCCCCGCCGATGACCAACACGTTCTTCACACCGTTCTCTGATGGGCGAGCGAGCCGGGCAAACGGCTCCTCCTTGCGCAGCGCGGCAGCCCAGGCCGTATACCACAGGCGGGCTGTCGCCACGGTCGCGAGTGTCAGCAGCCAGCCGACGATCAGAACGCTGCGCGGGAACTGGATCACGTCTCGCAGCAGCAGCATGACGAACCCGAAAACCAGGTAGCTCAAGCTGACAGCCTCGATGATCACCAGTACCTTGTAACGCCCGGCGTAAAACCGGCTGTGGGAATAGAAGCCGCTGAGGGCGAAAACGATCAGGCAGATGGGGGTCAAGATCCAGAACGAATTGAGGTAGGTGTTCAGATAGTTTATAAGGACGTCATGCGCAGAGCCGTCCACGCCTTCGGCACCGATCCACCACAGATAGCGCAGAACCAGTGTGAAGATCAATACTGCGTTGATCATCAGAATGTCGGCGATGACGCGGGTGATGACTTCGCGGTTTAGCCGCGCATGGACAGGTTTGGGGTGTCGCCATACCAGCGTTTTCATCATACCACCTCCAGTGGACCACAGAATTACCCGAATAAACCTGCCCCAGTTGCCCGTGCCTGGCGGTCAAGGCCGCCCTGTTCCTCAACCCCGCGCCGGGCTTACTACCAACTCACCAAGCCGAGCACTCATCTCCCCTCAGGCAGTGCTGGAACAAGGTCCTGCCGCAGATGCGCCTCGATGCGCAGCACGAGCTCCCGCGGGTCAAACGGCCTGACCAGATAGTCCACACCACCTGCCGCAAACCCCTCCTCGACATCCTCATACGCCCCACTCGCCGCTACCAGAACGACCGGTATCTGCTCCGTCGCGGGGGTTGCCTTCAGACGGCGGCAGAGCTCCACGCCATCTGTATCGGGCAGTTCGACGTCCATGACGATGAGTTGGGGCCTCCACTCAAGAGCCGCAGCAAACGCCGCCTCTCCCTCTCCAGCCGTCCGCACCTCGTAGATCTCGCTTGGCAGGTGGGCCGCGATCTCCTCGACCAGCGCCTCGTCGTTTAACGCAACCAGCAGCTTCGTCGGCGGAGCCCCCGTAGTGCGAGCACCGTTGGGATCTGCCGCCGGCTCCAGCGCAGGCGGGGCATACCGCGAGTAGTAGCCGTCCAAAGCCGCATTGGCCCGATCTTGCACGCGGTTCATAATCAACCCGCCGAGACGCAGGCCGAGGTACTCGCAGCGGTCCTTCAGCGTGACCAGGGCGTCGCGCGCGGTTTTGCCCGCCTGGATCACCAGCAGGATCGACGCATCGAGCCTGGTTGCCAGATCCAGCGCATCGCAGATCGGAAGCGCGGGCGGTGTGTCAATCAGGACGGCATCGACCTCCTTGCTCGCGAGCAGCGCCTGAACCCAGCCCTCCATCTGCCGGGAGCCGATCAGCTTGCTGGCCTCCGCCGACGTGCCGCCGCTGGTGATGACCCGCAGATTCGGCATCGCCGTCTGCTGGGCGGCTGTCACCAGCGCTGGATCGTTGAGCTCCGCCCACCGGTCGGGCTTCGGCGGATTGCGCTTGAGCAGCTCGATGAGACCCCGATCGTTGGGCAAGTCGAAGAGCGTATGGAGGACGGGGCAGCGGAGATCGCCATCAATCAGGACAACCCGGCGGTCTGCCTCGGCCAGCGACACAGCCAGATGGGCGGCAACAGTGCTTTTGCCCTCACCGGGCAGTGCGCTCGTGATGAGGAAGAGCTGTCCATCGCCACCGCCAGCGCGCAGCAGGTTCGTTCGAAGGTTGCGGAACTGTTCGCGCGTCCGCGTGTCGCCGTTCACCCGCGCCGGATCGGCCAACGCGCCCCTCTGACGTAACTCTGAAATTGCCCCGACGACAGGCAGGGCGAGGATCTGGCTGGCCTCGCCAGCATCCCGGACAGAATCATCGAGGTAGCTGTACAGGTAGGCTCCCACGACGACCAGCGCCATGCCAAGCAGCGATCCCACGACGACCGCTTCGGTGCGCGTCGGGCTGGCCGTTCTGGCGGGCAGCTGTGCCCACTCCACCACTTGAAGGGCGGGCCCGCGCGCCATCAGCTCGGTCGCGATCGCGTTGGCGAGCGCCACGGCCATGGCCGGATCATGATGCGTCACCTCAATGCTGAGGATGCCTGTGTCAGGGATGACGGTGGTCTCGATCTGCCTGGCAACATTCTCAACCCGGACGCCTGAAGCCTCCGTGGCAGGCCGCAGAACATCCGGCGTCGTGGCGATGACCGCATACGTCTCGGCAAGCTGGATGCCCGAGAGAATGGCGTTGCGGTCCGGCGTTGGCGTCCGCAGGTAGTCGCCGACGGCGAGCAGCACCCGGGATTGGTACCTGGTGGGGTTGAGGAGATAGGCCCCGGCACCGCCGACAGCACCCACCAGCAGGATCAACCAAAGCCACCTCCGGAGTATGTGCCAGAAGTCTTTAAGCGCCATTGGTTCACCTTTCGAGCCGGGGGAGGGCCGGCTCCAGAGGGCAAGGGCAAGGTACGGGCAGCCGGCGCCGACCGCACAGCTACCTGACACTCGTGTAACCAGTCTCGAACAGGCCAGCGTCGATCGATCAAGCGGGGATGTGAGGCGGAAGCTGCGAACGATGGTGCCTGGCATCCTGTAACAACATTGTATGGTGGGTTCTTTTGCCGCGTCAACGCACTTCGCGGCTTTTTGATACTTTCTTCACAAACGGAGATCTGTGGGAGGCACTCAGGGCATAGCTAGCCCCAAACCCGGAGCGTGTGACCGGCACCGAATGCCCCCGAACACTCTTCGACCGGGCCGACACCAGCACATCGCGGGCGAAGGTGGCCCGAGTCAGGCTGGCTGTGAAGCCCCCCATCCCGGTCGCGTTCCAAGGGCGACGGCAGCTCGCCGGGAGCGGTTAACAAAGACCAGCCTGCACACCGGTTGAACGGCGGAGAGCCGCATGGTTCACGTCCAGCCGCCGGGCCGTTCACAGGGGCGCACAGCGTACACTCTCTCCGGCGGCAGACGCTCGTTTCTGCCACCACTCACCCTCTAACATCGTTTGTGAAGAAAGTATCAAAAAGCCGCGAAGTGCGTTGACGCGGCAAAAGAACCCACCATACAATGTTGTTACAGGATGCCAGGCACCATCGTTCGCAGCTTCCGCCTCACATCCCCGCTTGATCGATCGACGCTGGCCTGTTCGAGACTGGTTACACGAGTGTCAGGTAGCTGTGCGGTCGGCGCCGGCTGCCCGTACCTTGCCCTTGCCCTCTGGAGCCGGCCCTCCCCCGGCTCGAAGGATGGGCCCATCGAAATGCGAAGCTGTCATGCAGCCCGATCAGGCACGCAGGCTCCTGCTATCAGCCACTGTTCTCCTGCTGGGAGTGACCGCCTTCGCATTTCGGGAGCAGCTCGCGCTCGCACCGGGTGATTTCCTCGTCGTCGAAGACGAGCTCCAGCCGGCGGACGTTATTCACGTCATCGCCGGCGATGACTACCGCACCGCCCACGCGATCCGGCTGTACCAGCAGGGGTATGCCAGGCAGATCTTCTTCACAGGTGGCTGGTGCTCCGAGCACCAATATTATCACGGTGCGCATGGCGTAGAGCTGGCTATGCGGTGGGGCGTGCCCGAAGAGGCCCTTGCCGCCGACGAAACGCCGGTGACAAGCACCTATTCAGAGCTGCTCAGGCTCAAAGCGTACCTGGACGAGCTGGAAGAGGCGGAAACGCCGGTCCGCTCCGTCATCGTCGTCAGCGATCCCTACCACATGCGCCGGACGCGCTGGGCATTCCGGCATGTGCTGGGCCGCGACATCCGCCTGCAGATGGCGCCGGTTCCGTTCGAACAGACGCCCTACCAGCGCCGGTGGTGGACGGACCAGGCATCGAAGCACTATGTAGAGGAAGAGTACCTGAAGCTGGGATACTACATCGCCCGTTACCAATTGGGGTGGGGGCCGTTCCAGGAATGGCTGGTCTCGCTTGATACGGAGTGAGGACAGAAGGAAGCCGGGATGTAGCAGGCGTCAGCTGTATTCAAGGGCATCTGAGGGTTACGACAGGTTATGAACGCGGAGACGATCGCGCGAGAGCAGCTCGAAGGTGCCACGCCAGCCCCGCAGGGCCTGGGCGTCGAACGCGCGCGGAGCCGGTTCCTGCTCAACACCGCCTCGAACGCCATTTACACCGCTGCTCAGGTGCTGCTCAACCTGTGGCTGACTCCGTACCTCATCGGCTATCTCGGCATAGCGGCCTTCGGCATGATCCCGCTGGCCAACTCAATCGCCTCATACATGTCGATCCTGACCCACGCCCTCCACTCGCCGCTCAGCCGTTTCCTGGCAATCGACCTTGAGCAAGGCGACAACGAAGCCGCCAACAAGACATTTAATACCGCCCTGTTCGGGCTGGCCGCCATCATCGTGGCGCTCATACCTGTCGCTGTCGTACTTGCACTGGGATTCCCGCGCTGGTTCGACGTGCCCCCCGGCTGGGAGACGGACACAAGCTGGCTGTTTGGCTTAATCGCCGCCACGACTTTCATCACCGTCATCGGCAGCAGCTTCGCCGTATCGCCCTTCATTCACAGCCGCTTTGTCGCCACCAATACCGTCAACTTCGCCGGCGTGCTGGTGCGTGTCGGCCTGATCGTTCTGCTGTTTAGCACACTGCCTGCCCGCCTGTGGTTTGCGGGAGGCGGCGCCGTACTCGCCGCGATAGTAACGCTGGCGGGCTTCGTGTGGCTGTGGCGCAGATTCACGCCGGAGCTGCGCGTGCGCCCCACCGACTTCGATCGCTCACGTCTGCAGGCACTCGGTACGATGGGCGGCTGGGTGATCGTCAATACGCTCGGCGCACTGCTCCTGTCCAAGGCGGATCTGCTCATCATCAATGCGTTCTTCGGCGCGGCGCTGACGGGCGGCTACGGCTCGGTGGTGCAGTTCACGCTGCTGATGGAGCACCTGGCCGAGACCGCGGCGACGACCATCCGGCCCATCATTCTGATCAAATACGCCCAGCAGGACTTTGAGGGCCTTCGATATCTGGCCTCGCAGTCCGTCAAGCTCCTCGGGCTTGGGCTGGCGCTGCCTGCTGGTCTGCTGGCCGGGTTCGCCCGGCCACTGCTTGCCGTCTGGTTGGGTCAAGAATACCAGTATCTGAGCGTACTGCTGGTCATCGTCATTATTCACCAGGGGCTCAACCTCTCGGTACGTCCTCTGCTGTACGTCCACACGGCTTACAACAAAATCCGGTGGCCGGGCATCGTCACCCTGCTGAGCGGGGCGGCAGGCCTGATTCTCGGCATTGCGCTGGCGATGTGGGGCAGGTGGGGCGCGGCGGGCGTAGCGCTGGCCGTTGCGCTGGCCTGGACGAGCAAGAACGCACTGTACTTCCCCATCTACACAGCGCACATCATGAAGCTTCGCTGGTGGGCTTTCTTCCCTGCGCTGCTGCCGGGGGTGGCCGGCACCCTGTTTGTGGCTCTTGCGTCGCACAGCTTGACGGTGGGGCGGATGCCGGCCAGCTGGCTCGCGCTGGGCACGTCGGCAGCCGTGGTCTCCATCGTCTACGGCATCGTCGTGTGGGTGCTGGGCCTAAACCGGGATGATCGCCGGCTGTTAAGACGGCTCATCGGCGGACTCGCGCAGCGGCACGCGAGGCCAGATGGAAGGCAGTGATGCAGATCCTGTGCCTGGGCGACGTTGCGATTGGCGATGAAGCCACTGCCGGGCAGGTGTGGGCGGCAGTTCGCCGCGCCACGCAGGACGGGGCGCGACTCCTCTTCAACTGCGAGCTGCCGCTGGGCGGAACGCTCAACCCGGTCCCGCGGAGCAGCGGCCCGCGCCTGATGGCGCACCCGGCCTCCCTGAACGGGCTTCACGGGCTGCCAGCCGGCATCGCCACGCTGGCGACCAACCACATTCTCGACGCAGGCGTCGACGGCCTGGCGCAGACGCTGGATGCGCTACACGCAGCAGGCTTTGCCACGGTCGGAGCCGGAATGAGCCGCGAGGAGATCGAGAAGACGCTCATCTGGGAGACAGCAGAGGGCCGGTTGGCCGTGATCAACTGGGTCTTCCCGGAGACGCACCCTGATTGGATGGCGGTGCCCGGCCCTCACTGCTGGCCGGGGCCGGAGGCGGCGCGCGAGGTCGTGATGCAGGCCAGGGCCGCCGCGGACTGGGTGATGGTCGTGGCACACTGGAGCGACGAGCTTTTCCCCTACCCGCGCCCCGAAGACCGGATCATTGCGCGCGCGCTCGCCGGGATGGGCGTGGACATCGTCGTGGGCCACCATGCGCATGTGGTGCGCGGCATGGAGGTCATCGGCAGTTGCCCGGTCTACTACAGCACCGGCAATTTCTACTTCTCCGACCTTTCCGACTGCACCGGCGGCCTCGACCTGCGCCCGGCCCCCCGCAATCGCGAGGGCCTGGGCGTGCGGCTCACGCTTCGCGCTGGCATGAGGCCGCAGCACGAGGCAGTGTCCTTCTGGCAGACGGACACCGGCGTAATCGCCGACCCGGCGCGCCGGGCGGAGCGGAGCCTGGCCCGGTTCAGCAGGCCGCTGCAGCGCCTCGAAGGCGCAGCCTATGCCGCATGGTATTTGGCAAAGCGGGCCCGCTTCGACAGGTGGGGCGGCAGGTGGCATTTCGGCGCGCGCAAGCGTGGGCTGCGCGGCTCGGCGCTGTACGTCTGGAACAAGGTTCGCAGTTGAGAGCAGGGCCGCCATCGGGAGCATTTGGCGTGTCACGGTCTAGAGAGTCGCAGGGCGTGAATCTCAGGAAGTGGTTGTACTTCACACTCGTCCGGATGCGCGGGCAGCGCCTGGGCAGCTATTACCGGCAGATGGTGAAGGCGGAGCGTGAAGGGATTCCGCCGGATACGACGAAGCGGCTGCTGGTGGAGCTTCTGGAACACTGCAAGCAGTGTGTGCCCTATTACTCGAAGCTGATACGCGAGCTCGGAGACGGGTTCCGCGACGACCCTGAGGCATACCTTCGCGATTTCCCGATCCTTACCAAAGACATCATCCGCAGCCACTTCGAGGAGTTGAAATCCCGCGATCTCGACCGGCGCCACTGGTTCTACAACACGTCGGGAGGCTCGACGGGCGAGCCGGTCAGGCTCATTCAGGACAGAGACTACGCAGCGCGCTCCGGGGCCGTCAAGCTGCTGTATTCCAAGCTGGTTGGCGGCGAGATAGGCAAGGGCGAGGTGCGGCTCTGGGGCTCGGAAACGGACATTCACGGGAGTACGCGGAACTGGCGAGCGCGACTTGTTAGCAGTCTGACCAACACGACAATTCTCAACGCCTTCCGGATGACAGCGAACGATATGCGTTGTTATATCGCGCACCTGAACAAGCATAAATCTAGTCTGATCGTTGCTTATGCCGATTCACTTTATGAGCTGGCGCGGTTCGCAGAGGAGCAAGGTCTCCAGGTTCAACCGCAGACGGCTGTGATTACCTCGGCGGCAACGCTGTTTCCTTTCATGAGAGAAGTCATTGAACGGGTCTTCCAGTGCAGGGTTTACAACCGCTACGGATCGCGAGAAGTGGGGGATGTCGCCTGTGAGCGTCCCGGGTGCCGGGGGCTGTGGGTGGCTCCCTGGGGCAATTACGTTGAGATCGTGGACCACGACGACAGGCGAGTGCCAGCCGGTACCGAGGGCGAGATTCTGGTGACGTCATTAACCAACTACGCGATGCCTCTCGTGCGCTACCGGATCGGTGACTATGGCATGCTGGCACCCCGTTGGAGCAGCAGCCAGGGCGTGTACGGGCAGCGGCTGGAACACGTACTTGGCAGGGTCAGTGACACCTTCCTAACACCAGACGGCACGCTTGTGCACTCGGGGTACTTTGAACTGCTGCTGTATTTCAAGGACTGGATTAAGAGGTTCCAGGTCATCCAGAAAGACTATTCGACCATCGTTTTCAGGATTATCAAATCCGATTGTGATCACGAACTGGCGGAACTGGACGAGATTGTGACACAGACGAAACTGATCATGGGTGAACACTGTGAGGTTCACTTCGAATTTGTAGACGAGATCGAGGTGTCTCCCTCAGGAAAGCGGCGATACACGATCTGCGAAATAAGTTCTTAAGCTGAGTATGGTTGGTCACCGCAGTTTTACTGCCGAGAGAGCAGGTCCGACATGAAGGTGCTAATGATTGCGAGACTGCCGAGCACCAGGCAGGTTGTCGTGCGCACTGAGCGCCGTCATCTGCGTACGGCAAGTGGTGCCCCGCCTGTCGCGCAGGCTTCGTTTGGCAGGGTATCCGGCGGCACTTCGCGCGGCGAGCGTGCCGGGCTGACGGGCCGGTACGGCGGACGGCAGAGGGGCGGCCCCAGCCGGCCCGGAAGGGGTTTCACACTGCGTGACATCAACGTCCGGCAAGCCGCATACTTTGCACTGGTGGGTCTGCGCGGGCAGCGTCTCGGCGAGTACTACAGGCAGATGCTCCGGGAGGATCGGCAGGGGATTGCCGCCGACACCACCCGCCGGTTGCTGGCCGATCTGCTGGCGCACTGCGAGCGGTCCGTACCTTACTACGCACAGATCATGGGCGAACTGGGAGGCTCCTACACCAGTGATCCCGAGGCCTATCTACAGCGCTTCCCGATCCTTACCAAAGACATCATCCGCAGCCACTTCGAGGAGTTGAAATCCCGCGATCTCGACCGGCGCCACTGGTTCTACAACACGTCGGGAGGCTCGACGGGCGAGCCGGTCAGGCTCATTCAGGACAGAGACTACGCAGCGCGCTCCGGGGCCGTCAAGCTGCTGTATTCCAAGCTGGTTGGCGGCGAGATAGGCAAGGGCGAGGTGCGGCTCTGGGGCTCGGAAACGGACATTCACGGGAGTACGCGGAACTGGCGAGCGCGACTTGTTAGCAGTCTGACCAACACGACAATTCTCAACGCCTTCCGGATGACAGCGAACGATATGCGTTGTTATATCGCGCACCTGAACAAGCATAAATCTAGTCTGATCGTTGCTTATGCCGATTCACTTTATGAGCTGGCGCGGTTCGCAGAGGAGCAAGGTCTCCAGGTTCAACCGCAGACGGCTGTGATTACCTCGGCGGCAACGCTGTTTCCTTTCATGAGAGAAGTCATTGAACGGGTCTTCCAGTGCAGGGTTTACAACCGCTACGGATCGCGAGAAGTGGGGGATGTCGCCTGTGAGCGTCCCGGGTGCCGGGGGCTGTGGGTGGCTCCCTGGGGCAATTACGTTGAGATCGTGGACCACGACGACAGGCGAGTGCCAGCCGGTACCGAGGGCGAGATTCTGGTGACGTCATTAACCAACTACGCGATGCCTCTCGTGCGCTACCGGATCGGTGACTATGGCATGCTGGCACCCCGTTGGAGCAGCAGCCAGGGCGTGTACGGGCAGCGGCTGGAACACGTACTTGGCAGGGTCAGTGACACCTTCCTAACACCAGACGGCACGCTTGTGCACTCGGGGTACTTTGAACTGCTGCTGTATTTCAAGGACTGGATTAAGAGGTTCCAGGTCATCCAGAAAGACTATTCGACCATCGTTTTCAGGATTATCAAATCCGATTGTGATCACGAACTGGCGGAACTGGACGAGATTGTGACACAGACGAAACTGATCATGGGTGAACACTGTGAGGTTCACTTCGAATTTGTAGACGAGATCGAGGTGTCTCCCTCAGGAAAGCGGCGATACACGATCTGCGAAATAAGTTCTTAAGCTGAGTATGGTTGGTCACCGCAGTTTTACTGCCGAGAGAGCAGGTCCGACATGAAGGTGCTAATGATTGCGAGACTGCCGAGCACCAGGCAGGTTGTCGTGCGCACTGAGCGCCGTCATCTGCGTACGGCAAGTGGTGCCCCGCCTGTCGCGCAGGCTTCGTTTGGCAGGGTATCCGGCGGCACTTCGCGCGGCGAGCGTGCCGGGCTGACGGGCCGGTACGGCGGACGGCAGAGGGGCGGCCCCAGCCGGCCCGGAAGGGGTTTCACACTGCGTGACATCAACGTCCGGCAAGCCGCATACTTTGCACTGGTGGGTCTGCGCGGGCAGCGTCTCGGCGAGTACTACAGGCAGATGCTCCGGGAGGATCGGCAGGGGATTGCCGCCGACACCACCCGCCGGTTGCTGGCCGATCTGCTGGCGCACTGCGAGCGGTCCGTACCTTACTACGCACAGATCATGGGCGAACTGGGAGGCTCCTACACCAGTGATCCCGAGGCCTATCTACAGCGCTTCCCGATCCTTACCAAAGACATCATCCGCAGCCACTTCGACGAGTTGAAATCTCGCGATCTCGACCGGCGCCGCTGGTTCTACAACACGTCGGGAGGTTCGACGGGCGAGCCCGTCAAGCTCATTCAGGACAGGGACTACGCAGCGCGCTCGGGGGCCGTCAAGCTGCTGTTTTCCAAGCTGGTTGGCGGCGAGATAGGCCGGGGCGAGGTGCGGCTCTGGGGTTCTGCACGCGACATTACCGGGGCATCGGACAGCCTGCGGGCGCGCTTCGTCAACCGGTTGACGGGCACCACGTTTCTCAGCGTGTTCGAGCTTACCCCGCAGATGATGCGCCGCTACATCGCCTTCCTGAACGCCCGGCGGCCCGGCCTCATCGTCGCCTACGCGGGCGCGATGTACGAGCTGGCCCGGCTCGCCGAACGCGAGCAGTTGGACGTCGTGCCGCAGTCCGCGATCATCACGTCGGCGACGACCCTGTACCCGTTCATGAGGGAGACTATCGAGCGAGTCTTCGGGTGCAGGGTCTACAACCGGTACGGGTCGCGGGAGGTCGGGGACATCGCCTGCGAGCGGCCCGGCTGGACAGGGCTGTGGGTCGCGCCGTGGGGCAACTACCTGGAGATCGTAGACAGCAGCGGCAGGCGTGTTCCCGACGGGCAGCCGGGCGACATCCTCGTGACCTCGCTGACGAATTACGCCATGCCCTTGATCCGGTACCGCATCGAGGACCGCGGGGTGCTCCGGCCTGCAAACAGCGGCGGTGCCTTTCACGGGCAGGTGCTGGAGAGCGTTCTGGGCAGAACGTACGACATGTTCGTCAACCGGCACGGCGTGCTTGTGGAGGGCGGGCACTTTATGGCCCTGCTGTACTTCAGAGACTGGATCGCGAAGTACCAGGTAATCCAGCCAGACTGCACGCACATCGTGTTCCGGTTTGTCACCGCACTGGACGGGCCCCAGCCGGGAGAGCTTGACGAGCTTCGCCAGAAGACGTGCGCAATCATGCACGACGACGTCGATGTGACCTTCGAGTTCGTCGATGACATTGCCCCTACTGCATCGGGCAAGCACCGCTTCATCATCTCGGAGGTCAGCCGATGAGCTCGAACACCGGAGTCGGGCAGGCGGAGCAAGCGCAGGCCACCGGCCCCCGGGCGCGGCTGAGGGCCGGTCACGCCCTCGCCTGGGGCGTCGATAGCCTGTGCCGCCTGGGCGCGCGTGGGGCAATCCGGGAGCTGACGCTGTTTGACGAGGCGTTCAAGGCTCACCGGGACAGGCCCTACGGCGAGCTCTCGAATCGCGAGGCGCTGCGGCTCTCCTGGCGGCTGGTGACACGCCTGGCCGGGCGGGCGGTTCAGAAAGCGCTGTACCTTGACGAGTGGCACTTGATGTTTGATGTAAGCGGGCAGGCAGACGTGCCCTTCGACCAGTTCAACAAGATCATCCCGCCTAAAGATCGCTTCTGGGCCGACCCGCATTCGCTCCATGTCAACGGTCGCTACTACATCTTCGTCGAGGAGTATCTCTACCGGGCGAAGAAGGCGCACATCGCCGTTATCGAGATGGACGAGCAGGGACGCTGCAAGGCTCCCGTCCGGGTACTGGAGGCAGACTATCACCTGTCTTACCCGTTCGTCTTCGAGTGGCAGGGCCAGTATTACATGGTGCCGGAGTCTGCTGAGAACGAGTCGGTGAGCCTGTACGAGTGCGTGAGCTTCCCTTACGAGTGGCGGTTCAAGATGCATCTGATGCGGGGTGTTCACGCCGTCGATACCACGCTGCTGCGCCACGAGGGCCGGTGGTGGCTGTTCACCGGGATGAACGAGGACTGGGCTGCGCTGCCGCTCGTGAAGCTGTACCTCTTCTCGTCGAGCGAGCTGTTCACGATGGACTGGCAGCCGCATCCGATGAACCCCATCGTCTCGGACGAGATGATCGCGAGGCCCGCAGGCAGATTGTACACACGGGATGGGGCGCTGTTCCGCCCCACACAGGTCTTCTCGACCATGTACGGCTCTGGATTCGACTTGAATGAGGTTGTAACGCTGACCGAGACGGAGTACCGGGAGAAGCCGGCAGCATCGGTGAGACCGGACTGGGACCCGCGCATCGAGGCAACGCACACGTATACCCGCGACGGGCAGCTCACCGTCATCGACGTCTTTACCAGACGGCGCAGGCTGTTTTGAGGCTCACACTGCTGGGAAGGCAGGTGTGTTATGGGCGCGCAACCCACATCCAGACCTTCGGAGACACAGCAGGCAGGGCTCATTCTGCTGGCCCTGATCGCGGTGGCCGCTGGCGTGCTGACTCTCGGGGGAGGCAGTATCGACCTCCCGTTGAAGATTCTGGCAATTGTGGGCGGCACGATAGTGGTGCTGCTGTGGCTTCAGAAACCGGTGTGGGCGGCCTACGCAGCTCTGCTGCTGGTACTTCTGCCGACCGGGCTGATCGGCCCCAACCTTCATTCACTGCTCAACCGCATCATTACCGTCGCCGCCGCCGTGGTCTGGTTATTCGATGTCCTGGCACGCGATGGCCGGGCACGGTGGACCCCGACGGCCGTCCTGATGACAGGCTTCGTGGGCTGGAGCGCCGTCACACTGCTCTGGGCCGACAATCTGAGTGCAGGAACAACCATCCTGCAGGCCTACGTGCTGCGGCTCGGTCTGTTCCTGCTGATCATCCCGAGCCAGATCCGGACGCGGGCCGATGTCGACAGCCTGATGGGTATACTGGCTCTCAGCGGCTGGATTCTGATGGCGACCAGCGCCGCAACCGTTCTGAACCAGGGATATTTGCCGGGTTCGAGATTCACGGTATTCGAGACGAACGAGAACGAGCTCGGGATGCTGGCGATGGTGGCGCTAACCGGGGTGCTGTGGCCGGTTATTGGAGGGGATACACGCCGCAGCCGCTGGCTGCCGGGGCTCGGCGCTGCGCTCTTTGTGATGGGGACGATCGCGGTAGTCGCTGCAAGCGGTTCCCGCGGAAGTGCGATATCGCTGGGCGTGATGCTGCTCGCGCTGAGTGTGATGTCTGGCACGCGAAAGTGGGGGCTGCTGGCGTGTGTGCTCTTAGCCCTGAGCGTCGTGAGCATACCGGCTCTGTTCACGACCACTCTGGAGCGGTTTGCGGTCGTGCGCGGCGATACGCTGCTTGGCGGGCGTGAGGCGTTGTGGCAGGCCGCCTGGCAGATGATCCGGGCAAACCCGCTCGCCGGTGTTGGTGTCGGCAACGCACCCTACGCAATCATCCCGCACCTGCGCTCGCTCAGGAGCGTGCTCGACGTGGACAAAGCGCCGATCCACAACCCTGTTCTGACCATCCTTGCCGAAACCGGTCTGCCGGGCCTCATGCTGTACCTCGGCGTGCTTGGCACGGCCATAGCGTCGTTCATCCGCGAGTACCTGCGCCGCGAGAGACGTGAGGTGTCGCTGCCCAGATCATATTTCACCGTGGTCGCTGCGATCTTCCTCGGCTACATGGCCTCATGGATAAAAGGCGGTGGGGTCGAGTCGGACCACACCTACTTCCTGATGCTGGCGCTGCTGCTCATTCCGGCCTGCGTGGGGATGGGCGAACAGGAGGGACCGTGATGATCAAGCCGGATCACCTGGCTATCTTTGTCCCCGAGATGGTCGTCGGGGGTGCCCAACGCGCCATGCTGAAGCTGGCCGGCGGCCTCACGGGGTGCGGTTACGCGGTTGACCTCGTGCTGGCGCGCACCGACGGGCCGTTTATGGCCGAAGTGCCGGCAACGGTGCGGGTCGTCGATCTCAGGGCCAGCCGGACCATCACCAGCCTACCGGCGCTGGTCCGCTACCTGCGCCGCGAGCGCCCTGCCGCGCTGCTCTCGGTGCTGCACGCCAACTTCATCGCGATCATCGCCGCGCGGTTGGCCGGCACCGGGACGCGACTCGTCGTCAGCGAGCGCAACATGCTGTCAGTCAGCACCCAGTACTACGCCTCCGACCTGCGCATGCGGCTCATGCCGCACCTCGCCCGGCACCTGTACCCGTGGGCAAGCGCAGTCGTCGCGGTTTCACAGGGCGTTGCGGAAGACCTCGTCGCCGTGATCGGCGTCCCGCCAGAGCAGGTGCGCGTCGTCTACAACCCGATCGTGACGCCGGAGTTTGTCGAAAAGACCCGGGCGCCTCTAGAGCATCCGTGGTTTGAGCCGGGCGAGCCACCGGTTCTCCTCGCGGTAGGCCGCCTCTCGGCACAGAAAGACTTCGCGACGCTGCTGCGTGCCTTCGCGCAGGTGCGCCGGGCCCGCCCAGCGCGTCTCCTGATTCTAGGGGAAGGCCCGGAGCGGGAGGAGCTCGAAGCCCTGATTGCGGAGCTCGATCTGGCTGAAGCGGTGAGCCTGCCGGGTTACGTGGAGAACCCTTACCCTTACATGCGGCGCGCAGCGGCTTTTGTGCTCTCGTCGAAGTGGGAGGGACTGCCCGGCGTGCTGATCGAGGCCCTGTACTGCGGGGTGCCCGTCGTAGCGACGGAGTGTCACAGCGGGCCGCGCGAGATCCTGGCAGATGGGAAGTACGGCAGGCTTGTGCCCGTTGGCGATACAGACACCCTTGCCACGGCGCTCGTCGATGCGCTCCAGGGCCGCATTCCGCCCCCGCCTGTGGAGAGCTGGAGCCCGTATGAGATGGAGAGAGTGATCGGCCAGTATATTGACGTGCTGTCGGGCGGCGAGCCGTCGAAAGCTGGCATTAACCTGATGAGAAGAGCCCGATGAACACCAGTCAGAGGTTGCGCGTGCTGTTGGCGGCGACGGTCCCACCACCCATGGGTGGCATTGGCGCGCAGACCCGCGATCTGCTGCATTCGCAGCTTCCCGAGCTCGTCGATCTCACGTTTGTCGATACCCAGCATTCAGGCGAGTCCTCGGAGAGCGGCCGGTTCACGGCGTCAAATGCGGCTAACGGCGTGCGTCACGTGGCCAGTTTTGCGCGGGCCGTGCGGAAGACGCGCCCACAGGTTGTGCAGATCGACACGGCGTATGGCCTGTCGCTGCTCAAGCACAGCTTGTGCGTGTTCATCGCGCGCGCCGCCGGCGCGCGAGTCGTCGTCGCGCCCCGGTTCAGCCTGACGAAGCTTATATCGGCGAACACCAACCGCCTGTGGCGCGCATACAGCCTGTTCACGCTGCGCCGCTGCGATGCGCTGATCGTCCTGTCACGGGAGTGGCTTGAGCTTGGCGAGCTCCTGCCGGGCTGCCCGCTCTACCTGCTTCCGAATGCCATTGATCTTGAGCCCTACGTGAACATCCCACTGCACCGCCAGGGAAACGCAGGCCCCGTTTCAATCCTGTATCTGGGGCACATCGGCAGGGACAAAGGGTCGTATGACCTGATAGAAGCAGCCCGCTTACTGCGCGAGCAGACCGTAGCGGGCAGTTTCCAGCTGGACATCGTGGGGAGCGAACAGGCAGCCGGCGATGTCCAACAGCTCAACGGGCTGATCGAGTCCTACCGGCTCGCATCCTGCGTTCGTATCTGGCCGCCGGCATACGACTCAGACAAGATCGCGTGGCTGGCGCAGGCCGACATCCTCGTACTGCCCTCTTACCACGAGGGCATGCCCATCTCGCTCATCGAGGCGATGGCCGCGGGGCTGGCCGTCATCGGCAGCCACGTGGGTGGAATACCCGACCTGATCACTCATGCGGAAAACGGCCTGCTGGTGCCGCCGGGCGAACCCGGCGCGCTCGCCGATGCGCTCGCCAGCCTCATCATGAACCCGGAGACGCGGTGTGTATTCGGCGCGCGCGCAAGGGAGCGAGTGTGCCAGCATCACGATATCCGGCGCTACGCCGTTGAGCTGGCCGAGATCTACCGGCGCGTTGCAATGAATGGAGGATAACCCGATGCACATCCGCCTCATTGCCAGCCACGACCTGCCGGCGTACCGGCGCGGACTGGCCGTCCCGCCATCTGCCTGACGCCAGGCGAAGCGGCCAGAGTCCGCAGAGGAGTTTAGCAATGCACATCATGTTTATGGCCCAGTGCTACGCGCCAGAGGATGTCAGCGCGGCCGTCCTGATCACCGAGCTCGCCACTGACCTGGTCGACCGGGGGCATGATGTGACCTTTGTGACAGGTGCGCCGAGCTATCCATACGGGCGCGTCTTCCCAGGCTATCGGAACAAGCTTTATCAAATCGAGTGGCTGGACGGCGTGCGGGTGGTTCGAACATGGAGCTACATCTCACCGAAGAAGTCATTCTGGCCACGTATCCTGCACTATGGCACCTACAGCGCCACTGCCTTTTACGGAGGTCTCTTTGCAGGCAGACCGGACATCGTGGTCAGCTACTCACCCCCGCTGCCCCTGGGCCTGTCCGCCTGGCTTCTGAGCCGGCTGTGGCGTGTGCCCTGGGTACTGCAGCTCGAAGATCTCTATCCGGATGCCGCTGTGGCGACCGGGCACCTGAAGAACCGGACGGCGATTGCTCTCTTCTCGGCTGTGGAGCGGTTTCAATACCAGCGGGCAACCCACATATCGCTTATCGCCGAGAGCTTCCGGCGCAACCTGCTCGCCAAGGGAGTGCCGCCGGCGAGAATGACGCTCATTCCCGTCTGGGCCGATCCGGATGTTGTGCGGCCGCTGCCGAAGGAGAACGCATTTCGGGCACAGCACGGCCTCGAAGGGCAGTTTGTGGTGATGTACGCCGGGAATATCGGCGTCACTTCCAGCCTGGAAGACGTGCTGGAGGCCGCATGCCTTCTGAGGGAGGAGCCACATCTTCGCTTTGTCATCGTCGGCGAAGGCACGAAGAAGCATTCCCTGGAACAGACGGCGCG
Source organism: uncultured Anaerolineae bacterium (assembly GCA_964506005.1). Classification (GTDB taxonomy): domain Bacteria; phylum Chloroflexota; class Anaerolineae; order Aggregatilineales; family UBA3940; genus UBA3940. Next base: position 44,813 of record CAZDLX010000005.1, read on the forward strand.
GCACGAGAAGCTTGAGAATGTCATGTTCCTGCCCTACCAGCCTCGCGACGCCTTTCCAAGCATGATGGCCGCGGCTGACCTGAGCCTCGTGACCCTGAACAGCAGTTCATCGCTGACATCTCTACCGAGCAAGATCTTTAATGTTATGGCCAGCGCCCGGCCCATACTGGGCGTAAGTCCGCCGGGCAGCGAGATCGCTCACTTAATAGAGGAGGGACAATGCGGGGTGAACGTCCCGCCAGGATGTCCCGAGCTGCTGGCAGAGACGATCCTGAGCTTGATGAGACAGGAGGAGGTGTTAAGCCAGATGGGTCGCAAGGGACGATTACTACTCACGTCCAAGTTCTCACGCGCGCACTGCGTCGAGCGCTACGAGCAGATGTTGATCGACATCTGTGGGAACCGCAAACGGCAGGCAACCGCGTGATGTCTCGACAGTCACAGCACGATCAGTTCCAGGAGACAAGCGCCATGAAGAAGGCATTAGTATGCGGTGCAGGTGGCTTCATCGGCGGCCACCTCGTCAAGAAGCTCAAGGCCGAAGGCTACTGGGTGCGCGGCGTTGACGTTAAGCGGCCTGAATTTGGGCCCACCGCCGCCGACGAGTTTCTGCTGCTCGATCTGAGAGAGCCGGACAACTGTAGTGCTGCGCTCTCGATCGGTGAAGGGACGTTCGACGAGGTCTATCAACTGGCGGCGGATATGGGCGGCATGGGGTTCATCCATTCCGCCGAGTGCGAGATCATGCACAATAACACGCTGATCAATACGCACATGATTCACAACGCTGCTGAACGCGCAGTGCCGCGCTATTTCTTCTCGTCGTCGGTGTGCGTATACCGGGATATGCAGCCGGGTGAACCCGAGATGACGGAAGAAGAGGCGATCCCGGCCCACCCGGACAACGAGTATGGCTGGGAGAAGCTCTATGCGGAGCGCGTGGCCCAGGCCTATGCGCGGCGCTATGGAATACAGGCGCGGATCGCACGGTTCCAGAACTGCTATGGCCCTGAAGGCACCTGGGAGGGTGGCAGGGAGAAAGCCCCGGCAGCCCTGTGCCGCAAGGTTGCCGAGGCCGAACATGGAGGCACCATCAAGGTATGGGGAGATGGGACGGCGGTTCGCTCCTATACCTACGTGGGCGACATGGTGGAAGCCATTCACCTGCTGATGCTGTCAGACCTTGAAGGTCCGGTGAACATTGGCTGCCCGCAGTACGTAACGGTTGACGAGCTCGCAGAAACGGTCATCCGAGTCTCGGGAAAGGAGGTCGGCATACAGCACATCGAGGGGCCGGTCGGCGTTCTCTCCCGCAATTTCAGTAACGACCGCATCTACTCGCTGGGCTGGCGTCCAAAGGTTTATCTAGAGGAAGGGATCTCGTATACCTACGCCTGGATTGAAGCCCAGGTCAAAGCCAGAGACAGGCTGCCGACATGAACGCCGAAGTCTTCGCGGAGTGGCTGCGCCGCCAGGGGTACCGCGTTCTGCGCACGCCGAGCAGCTACTGGTACGAGGCCAGCGCGCGGGTCTACCAGGCGTTCCCGTACCACTGGCTGATCGAGCCGCCGGAGCGAGAGCTGCGCGACCTGCTGGTGAAGCACAATGCCGTCGCCCTGCGCTACTCGGCGCCGGTCGACTCACCGCGCGGCAAGGTGAGCTACCACGTCGTCTGCCGGGACCCGGCATATGATTTGCCAGTCCTGAGCCGCCAGACGCGCCAGAACGTCAACAAAGGCCTGAAGTACGCCTGCGTCGAGCCCATCCCGATGTCGCGGCTGGCGACGGAGGGCTGGAAGCTGCGGCTCGATACGCTGGAACGCCAGGGGCGCGTCGGCTCTGAGACGGAGGAATGGTGGCAGCGCATGTGCGAGAGCGCGGAGGATTTACCCGGCTTCGAGGCCTGGGGCGCGCTGCACGACGGGGAGCTGGTTGCGTCGTTCCTCGCCTTCGTGTGCGACGACTTCTTCACGCTGCCGCACGAGCAGAGCGCCTCGGCGCATCTGCCGCACCGCGTCAACAACGCCATCTTCTTCGCCGTCACGCAGATGGCGATGCAGCGCCCCGGCATCTCCGAGGTGTTCTTCTGCCTGCAGTCGCTGGACGCGCCGGAAAGCGTAGACCAGTTCAAGTTTCGGATGGGCAACACACCCAAGCCGGTGCGCCAGCGGGTCGTCTTTCACCCGCTGCTCGCACCGTTCGTCAACCGGGCGCTGCACGGGGCAGTGCGGCGGCGGCTGGCCAGGGATGAGCACAGCCCGTTCTGGGCCAAGGTGGAGGGCATGATCCGCTTCTACCTGGACGGCAAGCAGACGCCAGAGCAGCAGGAATGGCCCAAGTGCCTGGCCGAGCTAGAAGCCGCCGGGCTCGAAGCGTCGCAGTAGGGATAGGGGCGAGGTGAGCAAGTGGGGCGTTGGTAGGCTTGATTCGAGCAGGTATCGTGCTGGAGGTTTACCATGGCTAACCCAAGGCTTATCGAGGAAGCGCCCCCCATCAGGAGCGAGTTCCTGCCCTTTTCTCGCCCGGAGATTGGTGAAGAGGAGATCGAGGAGGTCGTAGAGGCGTTGAGGTCCGGCTGGGTCACAACCGGACCGCGCACCAAGGAATTTGAGCACCGGACCGCCGAGTACATCGGCGCGAAGCACGCCATCGCCGTGAACTCGTGCACCGGCGGGCTGCACATCGCCCTGGCGGCGATAGGCGTGGGGCCCGGCGACGAGGTTATCACCTCGCCGCTAACCTTCTGCTCGACCGCCAATGTGGTCGTGCACCTCGGCGCGACGCCGGTCTTTGCCGACATCCGCGAGGACTACAACATCGACCCGGCAGAGATCGAGCGCCGGATCACGCCGCGCACCAAGGCCATCATCCCGGTGCACTTCGGCGGGCAGCCGTGCCGCATGGACGAGATCCTCGCCCTGGCGAGGGCGCACGAGCTGCGCGTCATCGAGGACGCCGCGCACGCCATCGGCGCTACCTATCGCGACCGCATGGTAGGCACGATGGGCGACGCAACGGCCTTCAGCTTCTACCCGACGAAGAACATGACGACCGGCGAAGGCGGCATGGTCACGACGGAGGACGACGAGCTCGCCGAGCGGATGCGGCTGCTCAGCCTGCACGGGATCAGCAAGGACGCCTGGAAGCGCTACACGAGCGAGGGCTCGTGGTACTACGAGGTCATTTACGCGGGCTACAAGTACAACATGACGGATATCCAGGCGGCGATGGGCCTGCACCAGCTCGCCAAGCTCAACCGCTTCCTCGACCTGCGGGCCAGCATGGTCGCCCGGTACGAGCAGGCCTTCCGCGACATCCCCGAGATCCGCAGGCCGGTGGTCGGCGACGACGTGTGCCCGGCCTGGCACCTGTACGCCATCCAGCTAGAGCTGGAGCGGCTCACGATCAACCGCGCCGAGTTCGTCGAGGCGCTGCGCGCGCAGAACATCGGCAGCAGCATCCACTTCATCCCGGTCCACCTGCACCCGTACTACCGCGACCGCTATGGCTACAAGCCCGGCGACTACCCGCGCACCGAGCACACCTACGAGCGCATCATCTCGCTGCCGCTCTTCCCGGGAATGAAGGCGGAGGACCTGGAGGACGTGATCGCCGCCGTGACGTGGATCGTGCAGAAGCACCGCAGATAAGGGAGGGCCAATGCTGAAACGAGGCTTTGACCTGCTCGTCGCGCTGGTGGGGCTGTGCCTGCTTTCGCCGCTGGTACTGGTCGCCGGCGCGCTGATCAAGCTCGACACGCCGGGGCCGGTCTTCTACCGTGGGGACCGGATCGGTAAGGACGGCGTGCCGTTCAAGATGCTCAAGTTCCGCACGATGGTGGTCAACGCCGACCGGGTGGGGTCGGCGCTGACGCACCGCGGCGACCCGCGCGTGACGCGGGTGGGCCGCCGGCTGCGTGACTGGAAGCTCGACGAGATCCCGCAGCTTGTCAACGTGCTGCGCGGGGAGATGAGCCTCGTCGGGCCGCGCCCCGAGGCGCCGGGCTACGTGGCGCACTACACGCCCGAGCAGCGGCGTGTGCTGAGCGTGCGGCCCGGCATCACCGGGCCCACGCAGATCCGCTACCGGCATGAGGAGACGCTGCTCAGCCAGTATGCCGACCGTGAGGCGGCGTACATCAACGTCGTGATGCCGCAGAAGCTGGCCATCGACCTTGAGTACGTCGAGCACCACACGTTTCCCGGCGACCTGCTGCTCATCGCGCAGACGGTGCTGGCGGTGTTCTCGCCCGACCGATCCGCCGAGACCGTCACAGAAGTGTCTAAAACGCCAACCCTGTAGGGCACTGCAAGGAGGTGCCACGATGAAGCTCGAAGACTCCGGGCTGGGCTGCCAGCTACCGTGCTACCCGCTGGTGTCCGAGGGCCTGCTGCCCACGCCGCCCGCCTCGCTGGCGAGGAAGATCAAGCTGTTCATCCGGCGCCGCATGAGCCCCACGCGGGAGCGGGCCCTCAAGAACCGCACGAACCGCTGGATGAACCGCATCGCCGAGCTACGCGGCAAGCCCACCAGGCCGACCGCGCCGCCGGAGGCGCTGGCGGCGACCAACCTCCAGGCCGGCGACGTGGTCCGCGTGCGCTCGAAGGAGGAGATCGAGGCCACGCTCAACCACTGGCGGCAGCTCAAGGGCTGCGGCTTCATGCCGGAGATGGAGGGCTACTGCGGCACAACCCAGCGGGTGCTGAAGCGCGTCGAGCGGTTCGTGGACGAGCGCGACCTGCTGGTGAAGAAGGCGCGGGGCATTGTGTTCCTGGACGGGGTGTTCTGCCAAGGCACCGCGGACTTCGGCCCCTGCGACCGCACCTGCTACTTCTTCTGGCGGGAGGAGTGGCTGGAGAAGGTTGGGTGAGGAGTCGTGCACCGGACTTGAGCGATTATTGTGAATAATCCTTACATAGCATGTAGGTATTTTGACGGTTCTAGGTAACGTCGAAGCCGCCCGTTACTGGCGAACAAAAAGGAGAAGCACGGCACAGACCGTTGTGCCGCGCTTCTCCTATGCCCCCAAGGGGATTCGAACCCCTGTCTTGGCCTTGAAAGGGCCACGTCCTAGTCCTCTAGACGATGGGGGCCTGACCGGGAGGATTTTAACCTATCCTGCGCCCTCGTTCAACTTTTCCCTGGGCGGGACAGGATGCGAAAATGCCAGTTTGAATCCCTCCCCCTCCTTGCTGGCGGGGAGGGGGTGGCGGACGGCGAGGCCGGCCGCCGGGGGTGGGGTTCAACTTTTCCCGCGCTTAGATCGGCGGGCGGCGGTCATGCCAGTCCGTCACCTGCTGGTAGGCGTGCGCCACGCGCAGCAGCAGCCCCGAAT